>CAIKLL010000096.1 GCA_903828265.1 uncultured Rickettsiales bacterium | reverse complement strand
ACTTATCTCAAGAACTTCTTGACGATATAGAACAGAGAATGAATAATCAGCCCAGAAAATGCCTTGGTTACAGAACACCTACCGAGGTCTTTCATAATCGCAAATTGCAGTATGTTGCGCTAGATTATTGAATTCGCCAAGTATCTGTTATTGCATTAGTATTATTAAGGCTATTTAACAAAATATATGCTACTATCGGTATTACTGCGCAAAAAGTAATAAATTGAATTACATCAGTAAAGGTAACAGATTTTATTCCTCCTAAAGAAGAATAAATAGTTACAATAACCCCGGCTATTAATATACCGTAAGTATTAGGAAGACCAATATATTCAAAGACAAAAGCGGCAATCTTTAACTGAATAGCAATAATCCCACTAACCCCTATAAAGCTTGATATTGCCGTAATTATTCTAACTTTCTTACCAAACAGATCCCCCATAGCTTCTGCGATAGAAAGTTTACCCAAAAACTCCGCCATTCTTGGGGCAAAGAACAAGCCAATTAGTAATAAGCATAAGGGATCGCTAATTACTACGACCCATATAAAATATAACCCTTTACTGTAAGATTCTGCGATAATAGTATAAAAAAATTCTCCACTGACCCAAGTAGCAACAATAGTAGCCACTATGGTTGCAGTACTAAAATTTCTATCACCTACTGCATATTCTTTTACACTAGTAATACCTCGGCTAGAAGATAAACCCAGCAACAAATTAGCTATTAAAAACCCAATAAAAATCCCTGAATTTATATCAAATTGCATTGTAAAGTGTATTTAAAATTATATAGCCAGTAGTTGGTTGACATATAATATATCAACCAACTACAAAAAGTAAAACAGGAATTTTATGCACTTTGTTAATTAAAAAGATTATGGTGCTTTCATTTTGTAATCTATCGAATAGTGCATACCACCACCGCCAATAACAACTAGGATTATCGTTATTGTATTATTACCTTGGACGAGATAAGGTTTAAGGTCAATATTACTAGATCTATTCCAAGTACACGTATCGCCTACGGTTACCTTACCTCCACTAGATTTTGTTAAAGTTGCTGTCCCATTAGAATTATAAGATAATGCCGTAAAGTTTCCTATCGAGATATTACCGTTACCGCAATTTAAGCTAGTAGATGGCGAACTATAAACAGCTGTATTATTTACTTTCACCAAAGCAAAATCATCGTTAGCCATGGCGGTAATTCTAAAATAATCAATATTGCTGACGCTATCTGGGACGTTAAAAGTTAGTGTAGAAGTATAAGTACCACTAGATATGACATTTGTTCCGGTATAATCATATAAACCAAGTGTTACATTACCAGAATAATTACTGGTAGTGCTTCGAGTGTAATTCGCTGGGAAAGTATCAGTTTGGCTTAACAGAGTGATTTGATAAGCCTTACATTTAACATTACTATACACTCTATTACCTGAACTATCTTTGGTATATAAACGTGAAAAAATAAATGTCCTATTAGTCCCAGTAGGATCTTTATCCGGATCAGTAACACTTGGAACGCACCAACGCTGCAATGGCACAACTGGGATCCAGCCAGTAGCACAGCTCCCGGTTGCCATTTGTCCGACAGTAGTTTCTGGCCAGGCAGCATAACCATCCTCTTGGTTGCTATAATTACTGGTCGCAGGACATTTCGGCTGCGGTATATCAGTGCATAAACTCATCTCATAAGAAGTTTTATCTCTTATAGCATATAGTTTTTTATCATAGTTATAACCAAAAAGCGCAGTATCGGTAGTACTTGCACAATTTGTTGTCTGGCATAAGTCTGCACCAGTCGGACTTGTATAGCAATGAATACCAGAATTACATAAGCGGATAGTAACCCCAGCACCACCAGAAATAGCAGGAACGCTATCTACGATAGTAGTACACCTGCTAGTTTGCTCGGTAGTACATCTTGCCGTTCCCGGATAAGAAGCTAATTTAGTAAGAAAATTTTGGCAATTTACTACATCATTTACAGGTGTATAATTAACGGAATACGCTCCCGAAGTAGTTACATTGGAATTAAAATTATAATATTGACTATCCGCAAGTGTTTCACCCAACCTAGCACTTGGTATATAACGATCACTACTTATATTAGAGATTTGACATAAATCTGCATTTATTGGACTTGTATAGCAATACGTTCCAGAGCTGCATAAAAAGATAGACACCCCGTTACCTAAACTGCTATCTACATTGTTAGTACAACCCGTGACCTGATCATTAGTTCCACAACGCAGCATACCTGGATATGCTGATAATTTAGCGATAAAATTCTCACAATTAACAGTATTCCTATTGACAAGATTTGTTAAAACACAAAGTGTTTCATTTTTTGGACATTTGTCAAGGTCACGATTTTTAAGGCACGCACGTTTGCCCCCTACATAATATTGATTATTAATATATTCTAGTCCATATAAATAAATGGCATTCGTATTTACTGATCCATTACTATTGACGGGAAAAATATTATTTAAATAACTTCCGTATAAACTACCCGGATTCGGAGAATTAGCTCCGGAAAACGGAGTAGCAGCTAAGGTACTGTCAGTGACAAAAGAATCAAAGTTATATCCTGCTAAATTTATCGAATTCTGCAGGTTCGTAGGATTATAAACTGACTTTGGCTGGACTATGGCACTTGTTGAATCAGTACCAGAAACAGCCTTCGCAACAAAAGTAGGTGTATAGTAACTACTTGTACAAGGAATATCGACATTTGCCGGGCTAGTACAATCGTAAACCTGAGGTTTAATAAATGGGGCTCTATTTTCACAACCGATTAATATATTTCCACTTCTTACACAGATTTGTTTAGGATTCTGAGCAAACTTAAATACCGGATCAAATGCTGATACTCTCGAAATAGAAGCAATATAGCGTGCCGTTTTTCCGTTTTTGTCCGTAAGAGTAACAGTATCCGATACTATTATAGAAGACATATCAGAACTAGTTTGAATACGAGGAAAAGTAACCGAAACGTCTGCTAACTCCGAAGTATTGATTCCCCATATCTCCTGGCATGAAGATGCACTGCTATTAGGACAGTCGGTTAGATCATCCATATAGTAAGATTGTGGAGAAGAAGTAGAGCCCATTCTTAAACCGTATACTACGCGGAAACCCACTTTACTACAATTAGTACCGACACAAGTATTTGGCACCGATAACGTAGTTCGTATACAAGGAGTATTCCCTCCACTACATTTTGGTAGAATATCAGTTTTAGCAGTAGCGGCATGTAAATCACTCGCAGTAGGAAAAGTTCCTGAATGATCTATAACTACACATTTATCAGTATTAGTATCAGTAGTTGTATTATTTGGACATAACGGAACAAAATTTTCATAAGTAATCCTTATGGAGTTTCTAACAAAATTATTCTCCAAAGCTGACACTACACACGGCTCATTCCGAAGAGAGGGTAATAAATTACCGCTTAAATCCCTAGAACATATTTTTTGGATGTAAGCTGTCTCAAAAGGAGACTGGAGGGTTGGACAAAAAGGAGGGGGATACGGCCCCATCGGAATATTTACACAGCCGTATGTATCATCCACTACTCTATTAATTTGCCCAATTGCTTTTAAAATTGAGCCTATTGCATTACCTATTGTCTCGATTAACCAACCCACATACCCTAACAGATCTTTCATAACGGAAGAAAAAGTCGTTTGTCCATCATCACCTTTACCAAAAAGCAGGTCCACCAAAGCACCGAGTAATTGAACGGGAGTCTGCGCAACCTGAACAGCCATATCTAAGAAAAACAGAAGTACTTTTATTACCGGATGTAACGTAGCTGTTTTATGAGAGGATTGTTTGTTCGGATCCAGATCCATAAGGTCAAAACCATCTTTAAAGCTTAAGAAAGCCGGATCTTTATATAAGCATAACTTTAAGCCATCATAACCAATTACTATATCATCAGGTACAGTTTTCCCCTCAAAATCCAGATGTACCCCTACCGTATAGCCGGGATCCTGAGGAAAATTAGGTGATAAACCTGCAGGAATAGCAACTCTAGCACACATTCTGTGTAACGGTATTCCATATCCACTAGCCAACGTTACGCATTGACCATCCCAATTCAATGTGTTATCTGTAGTCCAACACGCTAAAGCGTTACATTGTTGCCCTCTAACCCTTATTTTAGGACTCATATAACTACTATCCGGGGTCTCCTCACCACATAAATTCTCATAATAACCTATCCACGAACCGGGATATCCCTTCTGAATCAGACATGTATGGTCATCTCTTCCTGATTCTTTATTCCACGGAGGGCAAACACTATCTCTATTAACACTTCTAAATACATCATTCCAATATTCTTTTCGTGTTTTATTACCGTCCCCGCAGTTACACGGATCTTTAAAACAAGCCCCTACTGCATCCCAAAATCCTGCGCTTGCTGTAGTAATAGGGTTAGTAACTAGTAATAAAATAATTAAGATGGATTTTTTTACCACTATTTCACCTTAAGTAATATTATTCAATTCTTCATAGAGCGGCCCTACCCAGTCTTCCAATTGGTTACTAGGATATTGTCTTATAATTTTCTCATACGCTTCTATTTCTAGTTTTCCTGATGATAATAATCTGGTCATACCTGGTAAACCGCCGATACTGAGTTCTGCTGCAATTATCCTACCTTCCTGTTTTATCAAGAACATTCTAGTATTAATGGTTAAGGTGGCTAATTTTTTTGCTTCGGCAGGGTTCAATTGGAGCATAATTTCAAGATTAGGTATTTTAAACTCAGGAGGAATTATTATCTGTGTTCCCATTAGGTTCAACCAATCTAATTCATGGCTATTTTTATACATATCCTCTAATATACGGATATTTACGGTATTAACA
Source organism: uncultured Rickettsiales bacterium (assembly GCA_903828265.1). GTDB lineage: Bacteria > Pseudomonadota > Alphaproteobacteria > Rickettsiales > Rickettsiaceae > Megaera. The sequence continues at coordinate 18,061 of CAIKLL010000096.1, read as the reverse complement.
AAAACCCCATTAGCAGCACCAATATTTTGGGATATATCCGAAAGAATTTCAGAATAGCACCTTAAATTAAATATTGCAGCCATATTATCAATCGCAAAAATTTTTGGACCTTCGCCAATTTTTGCTAACAAATTTTGTATAAAGTATACGATAGCAGCCTTAAGACTACGCATTGTATTCAATGCATATTCAAATTCTGCAACAAATTTAACCTCTTTTGGGAAATATTTCTTTTTATATTCTCCATCATCAAATTGCTGAACATTAATTGCTAATATTTCTCCAGGATTAATTACTATTTCTTCTGACGATTCAAAAATTTCGTAATATATCCCTCCTGTAATGTATTCTTTTAAACGCTTTTTTAGAATTTGACCACTTTCAGAATCTTCTATGGCGTCAATTACTGTAGATAATTTTCGTTTTTCCTTAGGAAGTGTAAAAACCTGTTCACTAATTGCTTTTAGCAAAGCTAACTCTGGTTCTTTTAGAGGATCAAAATGATGTTTTGCCAATATTGTGAAAAATGTAAAACAAAAATTGCGGTTTTTTTCATTATCTTCTAAAAATAAAGGATTAAATAAATTTTTCTCTTTCTCAATCCATTTTCCTCCTTTAGCTTTTATGTAAAGGCTAGAATCGGAATCATCAACTATATGGATTATAGTCGGTTTATATTTATCCGCTTCTGAAAGTAAAAAATTAAGTAAAGTTGTTCGCCCGGACTTTTCTACCCCTAAAATACAAGTGTTGCTATTTCCCTCGGTATCATGAAAGTTCATAAAATAAGGAGTCCCTCTTTCGGTCCTAAGTAAAGTAACGGCTCTACCCCAAGGATTGTATTGATTCCCGGTAGGAAAATTATGGAGTGACGCAAGTGCTGCAGTATTATCTAAAATTGTGGGTGACATTCTAGAAAGAAAAGCAAAATTTCCTGGCAATTGTGCCCAAAAAGTTTTTTCTAAATTAATATCTTCTCTTACATGCACTATTCCAATTTTCGCTAATGTATCAGAGGCTTGTTTAACCTGCTTATTAAGCTGGGCAGCATCATCTCCTATTATCATGCAAGATATTTGTTGATGGCAAAAATAATTTTTATCATCGGTATCTTTTAAAATTTTTTCTAAACCGCTGAGAGATTTTAGTTCAGCATCTCCGCTAATATCGGCTATATAAGACTGATCTTCAAATAATGGAATCACTTTACCTTTATCAACAAAATAAAAAACTTCAGTGGCAACCATTTCAACAGGAATTTGCAAAAATTTGTCTAAAGCATCAGAAGAAACTTCTTGATATTCTTTTATTGATAGCAAAGCAGCGAATTTTTTGCCATTATCACCTATTACTTCTATCATATCATTACCAACTGTGTATTGGTGAGAAGAAAGTGCGGTTGAAATATCGGTCAACGGCAAAACACACTGCTCCTCATTAAGTTGCATAATTCTTCTATAGAGAAACATCAAGTCGGAATAACAGTGTTCCTCTTCTATTCTAATACCCAATTTTACAGCTCCATACTCTTCCAGATCCAATATTAATTTATCGACAGTTGCACTCAAAGTTTTAACTGACTCAGCAAAATAGCTAATCTCAAAATCTGCAATTTTACTAGCCGAAAGCGAATTAATCATAGAGTGAAGATTCTTTAATTTTAGCTCCGGGGCATCGTGAAGAACCGTAATATATAAACAATTAACAAATTTATCATGCCAGTAATTTTTATTCTTCCATATCTCATGAATATTTGCAGAAAATACATTATGATATGGCACAGGATCATCAAGGTTTGCTTTACGTCTTATTGTATGGATCCAAAAAGCTAATTTGTCTCCTTCAACATTATTACTAATAGCACTTCTTACAACTCCTCGAAGGTTAGAAAGCTGCCTACTAATTCTCTCTGAATTAATACCGTTAATCTGAAAAATCTGTAATAATTCGCCGTTTTTAGTAAGTAACGTATTCTTATCATAATGGCACGCAATAGGGATAAAGTCTTCGGATGAAGCATTATAAAGGCCTTTACCTAGTTTTTGCTTTATAAATGACACGCCAGCCCTTCTTAAAATAGTTGTGTTCGAAAATTATCCTCTTTAATGCTTAGAACAGCTTACAAAACTAACCGGCCTTAAGTTATTAAAGAATATTATGAATATTTAGTATGGCAGTAAGTTGTATTAAATTAAAACTATTAGTTATAAAAACAATTCAATTCAATAGCGTTTGTCGCAACGATGCTATAGTAGATTGCAACCTATCCGCTAAATATACAAGAATTTTTAGAAAAAACAAAAAAGAAAGCCGGGTAATATCCTTATACATTTCCCAAGCAAAAGCTCTTTGTAGCAATAAAATTAATATTTAGCACCAAAATTACAGAGCTCTTATATTACTAATTTACTTTACTTAGTGTTCGTGCTTTTAATATAGTTGTAATTGCTATAGCTGATAACCCAATTATGGAAATAATTATTGCACTTGGAATAATTGAAATGCTTTTTACAAAAGCATCATTACTGTATTGTCTTACACCGTCAACAATTGTGCCATCCCATAAATTGTCTAAAGAGAGCCCTATCGAATTATGAAAAAACCACCCAAAAGCCATGATAATCATGTTAGCTACGGCTCCCGCCAAACCACTCCTTTCTTCAGAAACAAAAGTGGATATTTTAGCAAGCATAACCACTTGATAAGCAGAGAAAACCCCAATAATAATACATACATAATCTAAGATACCGACAGTAGCGGTTCCACTTAGTATATAATAAAAGCAGATAATCAAAACTATTCCAGAGGTAATTGTCACTCCAAAGTAATAACCTGTTTTATCAGCCACGTAAGGTAATATTACACAACCTGCACTCATTCCAAGTAATATCGATAAAATCAAGAAATCGGCATATACTTTATCAATTCCATAGATATTTATTAAAAACGCACTACCCCACGCATCGGCAAAACCTTCCATAGGGCCCACCATTAACCCTGCAAAAAAGCTAGTAAGTAATAATTTATAATTAAAAACTACTGATTTAATATCTGAAATAAGATTACGTTCTGATTTTTCCTCTGTTGATTGGGGCATAATGTAGTAGATAAGGATAGCTACTATTAGGCCGGAATATAATAATACCTTTAACGTAGCCTCAAGCCCGACTGACACAATAACCGGCACAATTAGATTTCCAACATATACGGCTACAATTAACCCCACAGAAACCATTAACCCTAACATTCTAGCAAATTTGGCAGGGTATATAATTCTAAATATCTGCAAAGCTCCAACAGCTGCAGCGGCAGAACCTATCCCAGTCAAAACTCTTCCAATTAAAGCACTCTCCCAACCTAGGGGATAAATCAACGGCACCAGACCTATAGCAGTTAAAGCTATGCATATAGGAAGTATAGTTCTTGCTCCAATTCTACTAATGGCTACCCCTATTGGAATATGAAGAAAAACATAACCTATATAGTAAAGACCGGAAAAAGAACCAAATTCGCTAGCACCAATATTAAAATTGGACATTACATCATGACTAATAATATTAGGTAATGAACGTAATACACATTGATAGCAATAAAAAATTGTTATCAATAACCATATTAAAAATGAGATAATTCTATTTTTTTCTGCTGTAGGCATAATTATTTTATTTGATAAATCTTTATAATTTTTTGGTACAAAATCAGCGTCCTTTATTAACACATTTTTAGGTAAAACACAACTACCTTAGTAATTGTAGTGTCTTTATAAAGCTCTTAAGATTTCTAAATTTCTGCTAGCAATGTCCTTCACGTGTTTAGTAATTCTTTCTATAGGCCAATCCCACCAGGCAAGTTCTAAAAGAAAATCTATAGTTTGCTGATCAAATCTATTTCTTATTAACTTTCCTGGATTACCTCCTACTATCGTATAAGGAGCGACATCTTTCGTAACTAAAGTGTTAGTACCGATAATAGCACCATGGCCGATTTTAACTCCAGGCATAATAGTAGCCGAATTGCCAATCCATACATCATTACCGATTACCGTATCACCTTTGTTTAAATCATTACTTAGGGTATTACTCCAACTTTTGCCAAAAACTTCAAAAGGATAAGTAGAAATACCGCTCATTGCATGATTTGCCCCATTCATTATAAAACGTACGCCGCTAGAAATTTGACAAAATTTGCCGATTATTAGCTTATCTCCGATAAAATCGAAAAGATATAATACATTCTTTTCAAAATTATACACATCCTCCGTATCATCATAATAAGTATAATCACCTACTATAATTTGTGGATTGGTTATAATATTTTTTAAAAAACATGTTCTATACCAATTTTCAATTGGATAAACTACATCAGGGTTAACATATTCCATAATATTTTCCATATAATTTATGTTCCATATCCATTTCTAGGTTATTAATTGTATAAACACTTGAATCTAAGCTTTTGGTTTTATAATAAATTTTCTAATTAGATAATGTCCTAAATAACAAAAAGGTGTATCTGCGAGAGCTGCTATTACTTTAAAAATAATTGAATTAGTTGCTACTTTGTAGTAATTTTCCCAGGCTAAAATATCGGCTAAACAAAGTATAGTTAATACTAGTATAGTATCTAATATTTGTGCCAGTATTGTACTAAGGTTATTTCGTAACCATAAATGCTTTGAGTCAGTCAAAGTTTTTAAATAAGAATAAACTTTAACATCCAATAGCTGAGCAAAAAAAGTAGCGACTACTGAAGCAATTGAAGCTATACCATATACACTAAACATCTTATGAAAACTGCTATCGTCAACATTTGACCAGGAAGTTGCGGGAAAATAATCTCCTATCATAATTAGCCCCATAACAATAAAACTACATAGAACTGACATTTTTATCATATGGTTTGCGTATTTATTACCGTAGAACTCGGCAGTCAAATCAGAAATCAAAAAAGTAACAGGATATAAGAGAACCCCCACAGAGAGTTCAAATTCTAAAGAGAAGATGTTAACCGTAACAAATTTTTGAAAAATCAAATTACCTGTAATAACGACAGTACAAAATAAACTGCAGAAAAATATATATAATTTTACCGACTTATCCATGCATACCGCCCTAAATCAGGAAATGCAAATTTGCTCATTACACATCTGTTTTAATATTCAACCTTTTTAAAACTTCTTGATAAGCACTAATGACAAGGTCAGGATTAGTTTCTGCTATTTCATAACAGAGTTTTTCATTATTATACATATCCCATAATTTGCAGGTATCCGGGGAAATTTCATCGGTTAGCATTATTATATACTCTTCACCGTTGAACACTCTACCAAATTCCAATTTTATATCAACAAGCCTTATACCGATACCAGCAAAAAGACCTGTAAGAAAATCATGTACCCTAATAGCTACTTTTTTTAAATTCTTTATTTCTTTTTCGCTTAACCAAGAAAAACTATATATCTGATGCTCATTAATAATAGGATAGTTTAAATCACCGTTCTTTACTCTAAAATCTATAATAGGGGAATCAAAAACGAAACCGTCTTCCATACCGAAATCCGTAACATACCTACCTGAAGCCAAAGAAGATACATAAATTTGAACAGGATATACATCCACAAATTGTATTAATTGCTGCCGCATATTATTTTTTTGAATAAAATGGGTTTCTACCCCTATCAATTCTAGCTTCTGCATTAAAAATGCAGAAATACTGTTATTAATAACCCCTTTACCCGATATTACTATTGAGCTCTTATCTTGCAGTTTTAAAGTATCGTTAAATGACATAATAAGAGCGTAATCTTCATCAGCTTGATAAAGGGTTTTACTTGCGCCAGTATAAATTTTTTCTTTCATGAGTTTTAAATATCAGAATTGAGCATGAATTAAGAAATAAACATTTTATAGTAATTATAATTTTTTGAGCAAGCTTTTTTAAAGCTCAGAAAACTAAAAGCCTAACTATAGAGTAATTTCATTTTAATACTAATTTAATTTGATAATTTTAACTTGTTTAAATTGAAACTTTCCGGGATCTCCCCAACAATTGATAAAGTAGGCTTTGAAGCAAAAATCTTCTCAGCACATTCAGTTAAATTACGAGTGTTTATATTCATAATTACATCTAGTACCTCATCAGTGGCAAAATATTTTCCAAAAAGAGCAAAATTTTTACCGATTTCTTCCGATTTATATTCAGGACGCTCTTCTGCCATTAAAATGCTCGTTTTAATTTGTGATTTAGCCCTTTGTAGTTCCTCTTCTGTAATACGTTCTCGAATTTTATTTATTTCAATTATTAAATTAGTAAGTAATTTTTCTACATTTTGATGGTCGCTGCCGGCATAAATGCTAAATATCCCACTATCATAATAGGAGCTATTAAAACTACCAACTGAATAAGCTAACCCCAAAGTTTCCCTTATCCTTTGGAATAATCTTGAGGAGAGGCTGCCGCCGAAAATAACAGATAAAATCTGGGTATAATAAAATTCAGTTATATTAGAATACGGAACACTTTCAAATCCCAGAGCAATTGACGTTTGTTCAAGAACTTTCTTTGTATGGATAAAGCCGCCTTTATACTTAGCGGGAACTATTTGAGGCAGACTTGATGAAGACTGTACCAGTAAAAAGTATTTTTCTGCCAAATTTATTACTTTATCGTGAGAAATATTACCTGCTACTGAAATATAGATATTTTCGGCAGTATAATATTTTCCTAAAAAATTTAAAAAATCTTCTTTTGTGAATTTAGTTAAATTTTTTGCATCACCTAATATAGACTTACCGATTGACTGTCCCTCAAAAGCTAATGAATAAAACTTTTCATAAACTAGTTCATCGGGATTATCGTTAACACTTGCCATTTCCTGCATAATAACACCTAATTCCTTATCTATATCTGCCTGTGCAAATAACGAATTTTGTAAAATATCAGCAAGAATTTCGAGGGCTTTATCAAAATTTTCACTCAAAACTTTGCTATAATAGACTGTATGCTCACGGCTAGTATAAGCATTAAAATAGCCGCCTATTATATCAAATTCCTTAGCTATTTCCTCGGCACTCCGAGTTTTTGTACCTTTAAATGCCATATGCTCAAGGAAGTGAGAAATCCCTGATTCTAGTTTAGATTCATACCTACTACCGACTTTAACAATAATATTTATTGAAACCGAGCTTACATAAGGCATATTAAATGTTACAACATTTATGCCATTAAGTAGTTTGCTATTTTGAAAACTCATAATTTATCGATCTTTTTGTATAGATATTGTTAAGAATATTGACCAATTTTTTGCCGACAATTTTAATCTCATAATTTTCTATTAATCGTAAGTAAGCCGAGGAAGATAATTTATTTGCTTCTTCTTGATTTAGAATTAACATAGATAGCTTTTCTGCTAAATCCGCACCTGACTCTATTTCTGTTAATAATCCATCCTGCTTGTCTCTAATAATCTCACCAGGACCACCTGATTTGGTGGCAACAATAGGAGTAGAATTCTCTATCGCTTCCAGTAATATTATACCGAATGGTTCAGAAGTAGACGGAAGACAAAAGATATCTATTCGTTTAAAAAATTTTTCCTTATCTTCAACCCAGCCTAAGAAAGTTACTTCATTAAGTAAATTTAATCTTGTTACTAACTTGCGCAAAATAGGCTCTTCTTCACCCGCTCCCCCAAGGAGCAGATTAATATTATGTCCTTGATTTTTAAGTAAAGCTATAGCTTCGATTAAGTAATTAAAACCTTTCTTGGCTACAAACCGTCCAAAACTTCCTATAATCAAAGGCTTTTTATACTGCCTTTCCTTATAGTCACGAGTAACTTTAATCATATTAGGGATATGAAATATATTATTCCTATTAAAACCACGTTGAGCTAGATAATCTATTAAAATATTAGTTACGGAAATTACATAATCACATTTCTGGAGCCGTCTGGTCTTATAATTATGAGCAATACCGATTAAAGGAAGAGAAGAAGGCTTAAAACTACAAGCAAAAGAAACGGCTCTTCCTCCATGAGCCAGAAGGATATCTGGTCTATAAATAGCTATTAGAATGCGTAAGTATATTTTAGAAAAAATGCACCACTGAAATAAATTGGGCAGCTTTATGCTTGTAGGCAATTTCTCATTAATTTTTGCAAAACTACTAGTTATATCGATAACTTCTTCCCCTTCATTTTTTAAAGCAGTACTATAATCAAGGAAAGATTGTTGTATCCCCCCAAGGTCTCTTGACATCATAATATTAAATATTCGCATCTGGAAACATATATTTTAATTGTCAACTACCTATTAGCCCGAAACTTGTCAAATTCTTATTACTTCATGCTTAGTAAATTTTTCTGAGCATATCCCTGTTCAAGCTTATTTACTTCATGAGACCATTTCTTCGGAAGTGTTAGCAAATCTTTTTCCTTTCCCAAAATTGTTAAATAGCCGTCTTCATCAATGATTGCTATATCACCGGTATCATACCAATTATTACCTAATCTTTCCACAAAAGGCACTTCTACCACACCCGGATTCTCAGGTTTTATATAACCAAGCATTATATTCGGTCCTTTAACGCAAAGCCTTCCTCCATTTTGAATATTCTTAAATGGTTTAAAAAAATATTCAATTTTTGGTAAAAACCTACCAACTGAACCTCCTTTATAATACATCGGAGTATTTACAGCTATTACCGGACCTGCTTCAGTTGCGCCATAAGCTTCAAGTATCCTGATGCCAAATTTATCAAGCCACAATTGTCTTGTTTGCTCCTTAAGCTTTTCTGCTCCCGCTATAACATATCTCATTGAATAAAAGTCATATGGATGAGCAGAAGAAGCATAAGCCGCTAAAAGGCTATCAGTTCCGAACATTATTGTTGCACCTACATCATAAATAACTTCAGGAATTATTCTATGATGCAGTGGGGATGGATATAAGAATGTCTTAACACCACCGAGCAACATAATTATTGTCCCAGTGTAGCCAAAACTATGAAACAGCGGCAGAGGGTTAAAAGCCAAATCGTGAGGGTTAAAATCAATTATAGCAAGCATTTGACAGCGATTAGATTGTATATTCTGATGAGACAAGGCAACTGCTTTGGGTTTATCCTCCGCACCAGATGTAAATAATATTACGGCCGGTAGTTTAGCGTCTTTTTTAGGACAAATATATTCATAATAGAGTTCCGGAAATATGCTACCAATGGTTGCCTTTATCTTTAATAAAGGTGTGATACTTGCTTTTAAATCTTCTAAATATATAAGCTTTATTCCGTGTTTATGTAATGAATCCCTAAGCTCTTCTAATTCTGCTATTTGCAGAAATTTCTGAGAAGTATAAATGATTTTGATTGTAGCCGTACTACAAGCTAAAACAATGTTTTCTATTCCTCCAGTAAAGTTAATTATAACCGGAACCCTCCCAATGGATTGTATAGCAAATAAACTAATCATGCTACTAACCATGTTAGGTAACATTAATCCGACTTTTTCACCAATTTCTGTTTGTTCTTTTATTAAATCACCCCTAATAAATGATTTTAAAATCATGGACCGATAGGTTACTTCATTTCCTTCTATATCTTCTAATATTTTTGTATTCATACCAAACAGTTTCCCAGAATTAATCAAGGATTGAAATAAAGTTTCCTTGTAATCCGAGCTCTCAAACATCATGTCTCTCATTATATCGTAAAGAGCTTGACCAATATATTTTCTTCTATCCCTACTGCTAAGATTTTCTAAAGGATTAACTTTAACCGGTGAAAGAATAGTAATTGTAATTTTCCTCCTTAAAGAAAATCTAGTTTTTAGCGTTTTCCGGATTTTTGAAAAACAAGTAAACTGCGTACCGTCTACTCTTATTGGCAGAATTGTAGCATTAGCCTTATCGGCAATCATAGCCGGACCTTCATACACTTTCATTAAAGCACCTGTAAGGCTAATTCTTCCCTCAGGAAAGATCGCAATTTTTTTATTCTTTTTTACTTCCTCAATTAAACTCTTAATCGCCATAGGGTTATTCGGATCAATCGGATAGGTACGGGCTAATTTAAGAAAAGGTCTTACCCACCATTCTTTAGAAACTCCTAAATTAATAGCAAATTGGATATTCTCTGGTATGTAAGTAGCTATCAAAACGGGATCAATATAGGATAAATGGTTTGCAATTATCACCGCTTTTTTCCCTGCTTTTCGATAATTTTCCATACCTTTTACCTCGACTTGGTAAAATAAGCTGAAGATTAACCTAAAGATCGCTTGTAACAATTTTAGAGAGATGATTTTACTATTTGGAATCAGCTTATAAATATGAAGAGCAACAATAAAATTTAAAATACTTATCGTTAAAATTACTGACGGTATGGAAAACTTCATATAGAAAAGCAAAGACAATATAGCAGTAGAAGCCGCCATAAAGAATGAATTTATTAAATTATTTGCAGCTACTACCCTGCTCCTATGAGCAGGAGAAGAAAAATACTGCATCACGGCAAATAACGGTACTACGTAAAAGCCACCAATAGCGGAGAGGCAAAAGAGGTCAAATAATATGCGCCAATAATGTAATTTTGATAAAAATTCATAAATACTCTTTAAATGCTCAGGACTATAACTAACCTCAGCAATATACGTAGCAAAATATAGATCAATACAGAAAACACTTATTCCCATAGCGGAAATAAAAACATATTTAGTTGTAATATTATTAGCCAAAATTCTATTACATACAAACGCTCCTACCCCTACACCTACGGAAAACACAACTAAAAACAAGTTAGCTACACTTTCATCAGCCCCTAAGGTATCTCTTGCTAAAAGAGGTATCTGCGCTAAAATGGCCGCTCCAATGAACCAAAACCATGAAATACCTAAAATAGCTAAATACACTTTATTTTTTGAATAAGCATATTTTACGATATTAATGTTTTCCCCTATAATATTTAAATTAATTTTAATATTAGGATTAGTATTGCCGGAAGCAGGCATAAAAAAACTAGCTATAAAACCTATAAATGATACAATAAAAGCAAATCCGATAACTAGTTTACTTTCAAAATTATAAAACCCTCCTATTATAGTACCAAGCATTATAGACATAAAGGTTCCCGCTTCTATGTAACCGTTAGCACCAAGTAATTCTTGTTTTTTTAATTGGTCCGGCAATACACTATATTTAATTGGTCCAAAAAAAGTAGAATGTATTCCCATTAAGGTTAGAGCAATAAATAAAATAACTAGATTTACACTGTAAAAACCGTAAGCTGAAAGGCATACTATACCTATTTCTATAAATTTTATGAGCTGAACAATAATAGTTCGCTCATAACGATCTGCTATTTGTCCTGCTAAGCTTGCAGATAACACAAAAGGAGCTATAAACAGAACATTAGCCAGCATAACCAACATATAAGGTGCAATAGTCAGGCTACCAGCTATTTTAAATGTAATTAAAATTATAAGAGCATTTTTTAAGATACTATCATTTAGACATCCGCAGAACTGTACGATAAATATTGGTAAGAATCTTCTGTTTTTAAAAAGATACAGCTGGTTAGAATCCATTTATTTCCATAAAAAATTATTGGAAAATACTATGTAATTTATCATCACTTGTCAAACGAACTGTTTTCTATTTATGCAGTGCTTCATATACAATTTGGGCCAGCTCTTTGTTTATTCCTTCTACTTTTGTTAACTCATCAACAGTTGCATCTGACACAGCGGCAAAGGAGCCAAAATAACTTAATAATATTTTTTTCCGCATTTCACCAATTCCTGGAATATTATCGAGAGAAGAAATTTTTATAGCTTTTGAACGTTTTTTCCGATGGTTTTTTATAGCAAAATTATGTGCCTCATCTCTTAGAATTTGTAGATATTTCATTACCGGTAGGGTTTTATCTAAAGTAAATATCTCTTGATTTGGTCTATGAAACTGTTCCCGCCCGCTATTTCTATCTACTCCTTTGGACATGCATACAAATGGTATATTTAAACTAAATTTTTCCAATATTTGCTTTACTATATTCATATGCCCTATACCACCATCTATTATCATTAAGTCAGGTGACCTATAAGGCTCATTTTTTAACCTGCTGAGTCTCCTAGTCAAAACTTCCCTAAGCATTGCATAATCATCTCCGCCTCCTATATTTTGGAGTTGTCCTTTTATTGTAAATAACCGATATTCCTTTTTATCAAAACCCTCTCTACCTGCAACAACCATAGCACCTATAGCAAATGCACCCTGTATATGACTATTGTCATAAACTTCAATGCGATTTGGCAAAGCCGATAAATTAAATAACTTTTGAACTTCCTCTAGCGCATACCGGTTTTTGGCAGAGTTTTTTAGATGTTGTTCTAACGCAATTCGCGCATTTTCCAAAGCAATCTGCATGAGATTAGCAGTTGAACCGGATTTTTTTAAAACTTCTATTTTAACATTTACACCGTGCAATTTCTTTAGTGCTTTTGTAAAAAGCTTGGAATTATTAGTAGAATGACTTAATAATATGTTCTCAGCAGGAATTTTATCCTGATACAATTGCATGATGAATGCTTCCAATACCTCAGAAATATTTTGATCTTGAGTATGCTCCGGAAAATAGGGATGGTTACCGCACGGCTGCCCTGCCCTGTAAATATAAAGCTCTATACAATACTCACCATTAAGTTCCGTTATAGCAATTAGATCTGTATCTTTTACAAAACCAGTAGTTTCAGCTTTTAACTGTATATAACTTAAAGCCTTTATCCGATCACGTATTTTTACTGCTTCTTCAAAATTTAACTCCTCACTAAACGATTGCATTTTTTGAGCCAGAAGATGCTGTAAGGATTTATTTTTTCCAGATAAAAAAGTTTTTACCTGGTTTACGAGTTCATTATAATCCTCTTTTGATATTTTACCGGTACAGGGAGCAGAACATCTATTTATTTGATATTGAAGGCACGGCCTTTTTCGAGAAGAAAAATAGGGATCAGAACATGACCTCAATTTAAATATTTTTTGTAGCTCTAGTAAAGTAACTTCTACCTGTTTAACAGAAGCAAAGGGGCCAAAAAATTTTCCTTCTTTAAGATCTCTACCTCTATATTTAATTAACTGAGGGAATTCGTGATCGAGCCGGAGTTTAATATAAGGAAAAGATTTATCATCTTTTAATAAGATATTGAACTGAGGTTTGAACTTTTTTATTAATTGTCCTTCAAGCAAAAGTGCTGACGATTCCGAGTCAGTAACACTATATTCCAGGTAATATACTAGGGAAATCATGATTGAATTTTTACCTTCAAGATCTCCGGTATATTGTTTTAAACGGTTTTTAAGGTTCTTCGCTTTGCCAATATAAATAATTTTTTTATCTATATCTAGCATACGATATACACCCGGTTGACTTGGCATTTCCTCCAAGCGAGACTTTATAAGTTCCCTACCTGATAATATATTATCGCTCAGTTTTTTTGGGTATTGGGTCATAGCCTCCGTCACAGAAAGGATGGCATTTTAATAGCCTTCTTAAAGCAAAAAATAACCCCTTTATTGTACCATGAGTATTTATTGATTCATATGCATATTCAGAACAACTTGGATAAAACCTACAATTTTTGCCCAGCCATGGAGAAATAAAAAATTGATAGAATTTAATAAACAAGATTAAGATAAATCTCATAATTGAACACACCAAAGCTATATATAACTAGTTCTTTGACTTCAATTCCCAAGTACAGTGTCTATAATAACTATTTAATTATTACTATTTTTCATCTTAACGGAAATTTATAAGTCAAACCCATAGTAAATTCTCCTACTCCTATGGTCTTTTTAATAGGGCTTGCTTCCTCGAAAGAATTCGTATCGCTATTTAATTTTTGATACTTTACCTTAATATTATTCACTACCTGCATTTTTGCCCCGAAGTCAATAGCGAGCTTATCGGTAATATCCTTGCTAAACCCTAGCCCTGCTTGCCAGGCAAAACAATTTTGATTATTTTTCTTTATTTTAAAATAAGGAATGTTACCACTTCCTACCCCTAAAAAATCAGTAGGTAAGTAAGAAATGTTAGGTTTAACTGAAATTTTAGCTACTCCAGCTCCAAAAATAACATAAGGCTTAATGGCTAGGGAAGTCATTTTTTGCATTTCATAGATCAAATTCATCGTAAATACATTAGAAGTAACTTTTGTAATTCCAGGAGTTTCTGGAATAGCACCTCCCCCCGGTAATCTATACGCCATCCTATATTTTGGTTGATAAGTACCAGAAATTTCTACCATCATATTAGGATAAAAACTATATCCTATCCTCCCGCCATACATGTGGGATTTTTTTAATCTCATTCTGGTATTTGATTCCTCATGTGTAAAAGATTTTTTTATCGGATCGGAAAGCCCAAACTCAGTACCGATATATACATATCTATCCATATGATTATCCGAGACATCTTCAGCGTATACAGCATTTAAAAACGTTACACTCAATGCCAACAAACCCCAAACTATATTTTTCATAAGAAATTCCACTTCTAAGATCAAAACCAGGCCAATTATATATTTCTTGGTTAAACCGTCAACTAGAAAACCAATAATTCTGATTCTTAAAATTTCATTCTTAAATTCGTTGTAATCGTCTCATACATATAATGAACTGAAAGAGAAAATTAAGTAATATTTTGAAATTGCAAACCACATAGATATACACGTATCTAATAGAATATTGGTAATTTAGTTTACCCTGCTCCCCAAAGAGAAACAAGATATACGTATACGTTTAAAAAATCATATAGACTAGCAGTATTCAAAACACAGCATAATAATCGGGTAAACAAGGCAAGAGAAAGTCAAGAGATAAGAGTATCTGTCCATAAATTATATAATAAACAGAACAAATCATAATTAGGGTAAGAAAATATATCAACCTCTCTCGCCTTTTAACAACACTGTTTTTATCCCAACTGGTTCTACAAAGCAGCTATAGCTGTACAGATTAAGTGCTCTCCTAAGTAAAAAATAATAAGCCAAGTAGTAAACTTGGCTTATTCTTAATTTTTGTTTGATGAGCTAATTTAAAACTACAGGCTTAACTTAGCACCTATCAGAGCAATAGTCCCACGGCTTTTCTTTTTCTTTAGGTCTCTATCATACTCAGGTTTTCCTTTTAAGCTGAAGCCAGAGATCTCAGCATAAGGTTTAAATCCTGGTGCTAGCTTATAGTCAGTACCAATAGTAACACAATCCACAGTATTCTTATATTGATCTGAACGGAAATATGTTAAGCTGGTAGTAAACGTCCCTTGTTTATAGGCTACCCCACCAGTATAATAAGTAGTTTCTCTACCTGTTTTATGGAACTCAGGAGTGGTTAAGCTTTTACCCAAAGATCCAAAAGAAGCTGCATAAGAAAAATTCCCTGCATTTAAGATAGCTCCTATATTATAGGTTTTCAAATCTTTTAGTTTTTTATTATTCAAAGGTATAGATGTTTGGCGTGCAGGATCGGCCTTTTTAGGATCGGAATTACTTGCATCATCATTACGAAACTTTTCTACTTTAGAAGCTTTACCATATTCACCGGTTAAAGCTAATTTTAAGTCAACACCATCTGATATATTCTGCTCTAAAACAACACCACCTGAAATTGCATCTTTTACAGATTTATCAAACTTAAAGTACTCATTAGTAGCTACACGATTTCTGCCAATCTTTTTTATCTCAACGCCTGTTGAATTTTTAGTTGGATCATCAGCACCAGTATTAGAAGAATCAGGAGTATAAGAAATACCCATTTGTATTTTTGCACCCTTACCAAAATCAAATTTTGGGGTGTAGTATGATATTCTTCTACCTGGTTCGTTGCTATAAGGGCGGTTTTCAACAGCACTAACTAGCTTACTATCAAGGAAAAATTCACCAAATGTTGCAAAAGATGGACCAAAATCATACCCCTGTTTTAAATCAGCAGAATCGAACTTTGCATATCTATCCCAATCACCGCCGGTAGCAGAAGCAATTTCACTACTATCAATAAGCATATTACTCGCTGCATCAATTGGCGAGCCGGCTTCTATGCGACCGTAACTGCTTTCCAGATAAATGTGGGAGCCGTTATAACTAGCAGAACCTTTTCTTTTTGCCGTTGGTACTAACACTATTTTTCCACCATAAGTTACGTCATTAACGTTGTTGGATATATCAGTAAATAATGCCGCATCGTTAAAAAAGGCAAAAGACTTTCTATTTGCAGATAAGTTCTTGCCAGCACCGAGGTGATTCTGATTTCTATAGCCACCCTGAAAATGCCCATACCCAGATAGTTTTACTTTTAAATCAGAGGTAACAGGCATACTACCCGACTTTACCTCATCAGCAAAGGACATCTTTGATAAACCAAATAAGACAGATGCCATTAGCACAACTTTATTTAATTTTTTTATATTAATTTTCATAACTAAATTACCTAAAACAAATTACTTAAATTTCTTACTGGGAGATTATTAAAATCTTTTTAACCTTATTATCTATAATACTGGTTAGTTAAGTTATCACCTAGAGGTTACCTTAATTACCAGATCTAACTCCAAAGGTTCTCAAGTAAAATACTCTAGTAACTTAACATATAATGCCTTTTATAATCAATATGTTATTAGCTAAGAAGCCTTTTATAACTAGCTAATATATCAAGTTAGTGCTATAATTGTCACTTAACTAATTTCTTAACCGGGAAAACCGGTAATAATAATAAATTATAACTCGCATCGATCAAGAAATTTTTATAAAAGGTACATATTTATTAACTACGAACAAATAAAATTTAGTTAGTAGCTCTCATTGTGAAAATATTTAGAGAAATTTATGCCAATAATGTCAGATAAATGGATAAGGGAAAAAGCTGAAAAGGACGGTATGATATCACCATTTATTCAGTCTCAAATAAGAGAAATTGGAACAAAAAAAATCATATCCTACGGTGTTTCCTCTTATGGTTATGACGCAAGAGTATCAAATGAATTTAAAATATTTACAAATATTAACACTACTATTGTTGATCCCAAAAATTTTGATAGCCAAAGTTTAGTGAGTAAAGAAGCCGAAGTTTGTATTATTCCACCAAACAGTTTTGCTTTAGGTAGAACGGTTGAATATTTCAAAATTCCTCAAGATGTTTTAGTAGTGTGTGTCGGAAAATCGACTTATGCAAGATGTGGTATCATAGTAAATGTTACTCCACTTGAACCGGGTTGGGAAGGGTTTGTAACTCTCGAATTTTCAAATACAACCCCTTTACCTGCCAAGATTTATGCAGATGAGGGAGCATGTCAGTTTTTATTTTTTTCTGGGAATGAGCCGTGCGAAACATCCTATTCCGACCGTGCCGGTAAATATATGGGCCAAAAAGGGGTAACTTTACCACGAACATAAGAATCCCTCGAATAAGGGCAAAGTAGTATTTAATTAATTAAAAAAACAAAGAAAAGAAAATGAATAATTCTGAAGAAACAAAGATGCCTCACATCTCAGTAAATGCTCAATATATTAAAGATTTATCTTTTGAAAATCCTGGAGCTCCTGCTTCACTTATTAATACAGGCAACCCACCGCATATAGATCTGGCATTAGACCTTAACATCCAAAGAATGCCTGAAGATGAGTATTTTGAGGTTGAAATAATTATTAGCGCAAAAGCAACGAGTGAAAATAAAACCCTTTTTATAGTTGATTTAAAATATGCTGGTATATTCCATTTAATTAATGTCCCGGAAGAACAAATTCAAGTACTTCTTGCTGTCCATTGTCCCGCAATAATATTTCCTTTTGCCCGTAAAATTATAGCTGATGTAACACAGGATGGTGGTTTTCAACCACTTATGATTGATCCGATAGACTTTGGAGCTTTATACAACAAAAAACTCAATGAAGGAAATATATCATGAAAATTTTGCGTTAATAAAAATCCTCTTTGACAAAAACCATCCTTAGTTGTAGTTTTAATTAAAAAAAATAACCTATAGCGGTTTAATTTTAAGAAAATTTGATTTT
>CAIKLL010000095.1 GCA_903828265.1 uncultured Rickettsiales bacterium | reverse complement strand
CTTATCTCAAGAACTTCTTGACGATATAGAACAGAGAATGAATAATCAGCCCAGAAAATGCCTTGGTTACAGAACACCTACCGAGGTCTTTCATAATCGCAAATTGCAGTATGTTGCGCTAGATTATTGAATTCGCCATACCATATGCACCACCAACCATTTAAGTTTAGGTCGTGTAGACGTCTTATCGTAAAAACAATATTTCTAACAATAAAAGTTACTAAAATAAGTACAGCAACAAAATACAGTGCATAAAATTTATTTTCAGCATTTACGGATGCTTTGATATAAAAAACTCGATTGAGGATATCAAAAATAAAGCAGTAAGATAAAAACAATATTGTAAACATGCAATATTTCCTTCTACTAACTCTTCCATCAATATTACAGAATTTTCTAAACCATTGTCTAAAAAGTAATTTTCTATTATTCACCACAAAACTCTGTTTCTCCCACTACACACAGATCATGCTTAATAAATTGTTGTCCTGCTATAGAAGTCCAAGCATCTTCACTAGCGTCTAAATAACAATTAAAGATATTTTCTAGATTTACTAGCTTGCTAGCATAGCTTACCGCCCCATTAAGCATTTTTGGTAATTTAGCTGTTATTTTATTTTGAGCGTAATCTACAGCCATATCTTCAGGTGCGAAATAGCATTTAGTAAAGCCTATACCAGCATGAGTTGTAACTTTCACTAAGTTACCAGCGTTTTTTATTTCTCCCCACAAACTTTTATCGATAACTAATGCTTCGTCATATGTACCTTTAACTTTACCTTTTTTAATAAGTTCTTTACAGATAGCTATTTGTTCTTCTTTAGTACCAGAGATCATTTTATCGGTTACATTTACTCTTTGAGTAATAACTATAATATCTTGAACTTTTCCTTTCATTGCCTTTATAAGTGCAGTCTCACCCTCATCAGTAATATTATTACCTTCTAGGTGCAAGACTTTTAACTTAGGCATTTCTCCTTTTGCCAGGGAATCGGCAAGTACCTTAGCTCCGTCATCTCCTATTTTATTGCTGCTAGGGTTTACTTCAAAAATTATTGTAACTCATCAAAAATCTCACAAATTAATTTATAACACTAGTATTCAGGAGGTTCGCCGTAATCATTAACTCCGTCAGTGCCTTTTTTGAACATTAGCCATAATATTAGTAATTGACCAAATGGTATAAAGGAAATTAGCACAAACCAACCGCTAGCATTTAAATCATGTAATCTTCTTACAGCTAAAGGAAAGTATTGGAATATTGATATATATATTAAAAATAAACAACAACAACCTAAAACTAAAAAAAACCATGATTTATTCTTATTTATATATTCATCTATTAAAGCGTTGATAAAAAATAATAACATAATAAAAATAATTCTACTAACATACTCCTTTCTACTTGCTCTACCTTTAAACGTAAATAAATTGCGAAAAAGTAAGTTATTGATATAGTGTGTCATACAAAGCTTCAATATTTCCTGTTAGTTCTGGAGAGGTTATTACATCTAACATTTGATACTTAGTATCCTTTACTCCTGCTTCTGTCTGTAAAGCATCATTTTCAGCTTCAAAATAACAGAGTAAACTATCTTTAGCATTATTAACAGAGCCGCCTTTTTTAGAAAGTTTAGCTAATAATCTTTCACCTGCAAAAGACTCGACATCATCATAAGTAATCATACATTTAACCCACCCTACTGATATGCTTTTATAAAACTGGTATTTATTTTTTATCCAATCCCAAGTTGTTCTTTCAACCACAACATTATCAACATCAACACCACATGCTTTTGCTCGTTCAAGCCTATTTTCAAGTATAGACATTTTCTTATCTGCGCTACCATTAATATTAAGTTGGTATTTTTCATATAATGTAATCGTTGTTATTATCACATCCTGAACTGTTTCATTTTTTAAAACATTAATTAAAGCATCCTCACCCTTATCAGTAAGCTGATTGCCCTCTAAGTGTAATTTTTTCAAGTTAGGCATTTCTCCTTTTGCCAGGGAATCGGCAAGTACCTTAGCTCCTTTATCATCTATTTGATTATTACTTAAATCAATTGTTGATACTTTGGAAAGATAAGGTAGTTTTAAAAAATAATCAAAATTGCTCATCTGGTAAGATGGTTTAATTCGAAAGGTACCGTCACTATATTCTATAGCTTTTTCAAAATCTGTTTTTTCTTTTAATATAAAACTTTTAAAATTAGATGCGGTAAGGTCTTTTGGGTTGATTCTAATAGCTATATCACAGCTTTCTAAAGCTTTGTCATAATCTCCTACCTTTTTTGAGGCTATAGCTCTGGTATTATAAATATCAATTAACTGGCTTGATTTTTCTTTCGAAGCCATCATATCTTTATAAGATTTATTGTATTCATCTAAAAAAATAATTAGATTTTTTTGCTTCCTCTAAGTATGGAGATAAATTTTTATATAACCTCTCCTTAATTAGTTTGACATTCTCAGGTGATGTATGCGATACCTTTAAAGTATCCCTAAAAAACGAGTAAAAGTCACGTGTCGGGTTAGCCTTATACCAATCAAAACCATTAACACCATTTATTACGCTTTGATTATATAAATAATCTCTTTTTGCTGCCGCTTCTATATGTTGTTGCTTTCTTGTAAGGTACAATTGATTTAATTCTTCTACTTTTCCAATGCCATAATTGTCGATATTTCCCATATAGGAAATAATTTTATCACAGCTTTTTAATGCGATCTCATAATTCTCTAACATTTTTAAAGCCATAATTTTTTTATGATAAGCAAAAAGGTTTTTAGGATCGCTGTTAATAATGGTATCACAAGCTTTTATTGCTTCTCCGTATTGTTTTTTAGTGATTAATCCTGCAGCTTTAAGGTTATAAGCATCTAATATTTTAGATTTTTCATTCTGTGCATCAGAGTATTGCGGGTTGATTTTGAGAGCTTCATCACAGCTTTTTAAAGCATTCTCATAATCTCCCGACATTCTTAAAGCAACAGCTTTATTGTTATAAGCATAAAAATATTTTTGATCGATTTTAATGGCTTTATCGCAGCTTTCTATTGCCTTCTTATATTCTGCTTTATCTATATATATTGCTGCGTTTTCATTCCATCCATCAAGATATTTTGGGTCGGCCTGAAGAGCGGCATCACAACTTTTTAAAGCACTTTCATAATCCTTTGATTTTCTAAAATCTACAGATTTATCAATATGTTGTTTGCTTGTATATGAGGTATTTTCGCTACTTCTACTTTCCCGATGAGTGCCACTAGAACCACTAGTTCCTCCTCTTCCTTCCCCACCTCTGCTAGTACTATGCGCTGAAGGATAACTACTGCCTGTGGTACAGAATTTATCTGTTCGATCGTAACAACCATCAGCTCTTCCTTTATCAGAATATACCCGTCCTTTATAACAAACATCGTGGGCAGAATAACGCCCTTCTCCACCTGAAGGGCAAGGACGACTAGAGTCATGCCGCTTATCTACACGGCAAACATCACCTCGTGAAACACCTTTACTACCACCGCCTGAAGCTTTACTACCACCACCCATAAGATTCTTCTAAAAAAAGTTGAAAAATAATTTTAAAATTCAATTAAAGGTTTAACAGGCGAAAGCATCCATTTAAAGGATTATCAAGAAGAAATCAAATTAAATTGATTTTCAAGCCATTATAATTTTTTGTATTATGATAATTCAAACTCATTACTATTTACCTTTAAGAATTTCATAATTGATGATATAACCATAGCGATATTATTTGTATAATTACTCTACTATAGGTTGAAAATTAATGATGAGCAAGTTGCAATATTGCAGCAGCTAATTTAGACAATAGAGCTAATATTTTTATATAGGTAAAAGAAATAAGATAACAAAACCTAAGGAAAAGCGTAACCGGTCGGTTACTAAATCTCCTATATAGCAAAGAATATTAATAGGTTAGGAAAAATTTTTAAGCACAGAGAAAGCTAATGTAATATTAGCTTTAAAATTTTTAAACTCTTCCTTTTTATCAAAGCTTTTTTTGCTTCTATTTTTACTATAATTATCTATAACTTCTAGTATATGTTGTAAGAAATTCTTAATAGATGTTGACTCTACATTAAATAAACTTCAAACTTAGGTTGTTTATTTATGGTTAGTAATATGAAGAAAAAAATTTCCGCATTAGATACTTTTGGTAAGGGGACAAACTGGAATTTTTGGAAGCCAAAAGGGAAAGCAGGGGTACACTCAGCAGGTGAATATGGAGGATTTTACACAAGGTTAGAAAATGAGAAGGTAGTAGAAAGAGCTTTAATTAAATGTGAAGAAACTAATATAAGTGCTAATATTTCAGAGTTTATTGGATCCAAAATTTTTGGCACTATTGCTCCTGGTTATGGAGCTGAAGTCTCACTTACTACTCCCCAAGAGTTACAGACTTTGCCACCAGATGGTTCTGGGGTATATGTCAGGTCAAGCTTTTTTAAAGATTATGCAGATGACATGTATGTGGATATGGATAAAAACATGTCCAGAGAAAACGTTCCTTCAAAAAGGCTTAGAACTGCTGCTCTTAAAAATGACAAGGGAGAAGTAGAAGCATTAGGACGACCTTATATGATGGGTTCACGAAAGGTTTTAGGTAAAGCTTTTGACGAATTACGGTATCAAGGTTTTGATCAAGTAGCTCCAACATCATTATTGATCGGTGATTTCGATATGCACACCGGTAATATAGGAGTAATAAGGCAAAAAGATTCTGATCCTAAACTAGTACGTATCGATTTTGGTGGAGCTTTTACTAAATTATCAAATAATGTTCATCCACATTCTCATTCAAGGCATATAGTTGGTTTAGGCCCAACAAACCACTTTAGGGAATTTCCCCGGAAATTAAAACTTAACGATCAATTTGTAAATGGTTTATTTTCAGCAGCCAATAAAGATTTAAAACCGGAAATTGATAAAACTTTTCAAGAATTAGCGCAGTATTACGAGCCTAAAGTCCTAGGTGAATGGGCTAAGAAAGCTATGCCAGAACGATTCAAGGACCGGAAACCGGAAGAAATAAATGTTACCGAGATTACTGATAGTTTTAAAGAAGTAATGGGAAAAAGACAGCAATCACTTAAGGAATTTGGCATTGAAATTAAGTTAGGGCTATTACTCGAGAAAAAGGCAAATGGCAAAGTTGGGTTTAAGGATGAAAAAGCCGAAGTAGAATTTAAAGCTTTAGTTAAAGATAACGAAAAATATTTTGAGGAAGTTGCACACGGCAAAAAAAAGTTTAAATTCCGCGATAAAAATTTAAGAGGATTTATTACTCAATCTGAACCAGAAAAATTTATTAAGGCTCAAATTAAAAATGAAATAGCAACCAGAATTAAGGATAAAACGCTTAATCTGCCTAAACTAGAACTTCCTTCCGGGGATGCGATTGCGTTAAGCGATCAGTCAATAGAGCGGGAAGTGGAAAGAAGTGGGAAAGGATTAAAGGAATCGGGTCCGACAATTTTACCTTCTACTACTAGCGGCAAAACGGCTATAAGTCCTGTTATTGATCCT
>CAIKLL010000094.1 GCA_903828265.1 uncultured Rickettsiales bacterium | reverse complement strand
GGCCTGATATGTCCTTACCATTGGCTTCATTGTGTTTGTCACCTCCCACAATGCAATGGTTAGTTCTATGCTGGTGGTTAGCCTTTGCATAGGTCGGATTCTTACCAACTGATTCTTACGCACTTCCCTTGGCGCACTGCACAATCTTCTCCCACAGGTGAACTTAAGAGGAGAACCGGCAGTAATAATTGATAATACCGGAGAGATGATTGCAAAATACTATGATCCGGCTCGTGGAGACATTATTTTTAATCCTTTTGACGGGCGAAGCAAAAATTGGGATTTCTGGTATGATTTACATAAATCGAAAGACCTTGAAAAATTTGCGGAGATTTTAATTGGTTTCAATAGCCGGAAAAACAGTAGAGCAGCTAGTGATTTCTGGGAACAAAGTGCACAGAGTATTTTTGTGGCAGTGACTGAGACGTTGCAGAAACAAAAACGTTTTTCAGTTAATGACTTATATGCGACGCTAACAAAAAGCGATGCTAAAGAAATGCATTATCTGTTACAGGGAACGGATGCGGCAAAATATTTTACTAAAGATAATGCAAAAACAGCTGCTTCTATAGTATCGGTTTTAATGGCTAATATAAAATCGTTAAAGTTCCTCAAGGACGGTAATGAAAGTAATTCATTTGCGATTGAGCATTACCTTAATAGTATAAATGAAGGCGGTAAAAACTGGCTATTTCTTTCTACCGATCCATCAGCAAGAGAACTTATGCTACCTTTAAATGCTGCCTTGCTTGAAATCCTGATCTCAAAGATGAAAAGAACAAGGACAGCACCTGAAAATAGAATATGGATTGTAATAGATGAGTTGCCAAGCCTTGGTAAGCTACCGGGTTTATCAGAGCTTATGCAGGAAGGAAGAAAGTACGGTAGCTGCGTACTTGCCGGTATTCAGTCCACTAGTCAGTTATATCATCATTACGGCGACGCCGATGCTTCCAGTTTAATTGGTTTATTTAAAACCAAGTTCGCTTTTAGCAGCGATGACCCAAGGATGGGAAAGCTATATAGCAAACTTTGCGGAACTAAAATTACTATTAGCCAACAGAAAAATACCAGTTTTGGTGCTAATGAATTCAGAGACGGCATTAGTTATAATGAAAAACAGGACAAATTATCTCTTGTATCTTATGAAGAATTCGGCAAACTCCGAGTCGGTGAGTGCTACGTAATCCTACCTGAAAAATCTGTACGGGTAGCGAAAATCCAAACCCCGAAAGCAGAAGTTCTGAATAAAAATGCCTGGTTTATGGAAACTGATACTGAAAAAAGTTCAATAGATGAAAAACAGGTGTTAGATGATTTGCCTTCTGCAGGAGAAATAAAATCAACAAGTACACGCAAAGAGTTACCTAAGAGTCAGGTAGAATTCGATAATAACCTTGCCCAACCTGAATCAAATAGAAATAAAGAGCATATAAGAGACATTGATATAAGTTTTGATTAATTATATTTAACCCCATAAGATATTTAAACGGCAAGCCAGCAACTTAGTGTTTATTCTTTTTATGTAAAATCTATACAATATTAAATAACATCTCAATTATGAGATTTATACCAGTAAAGAGCGTAGAGCAACAGGATATTTTGTCAATACATAGAGTTAGAGAAAGATTAGTAAGAAATCGTACCGCGCTTGCTAATGAAATTAGAGGATTGTTACTTGAGTTTGGTATAGAGCTATTCCTCAAGGAATAAATAAGATTAGTACAAAATTAACAGAGATTTTAGATGAAGGAACTTTAAGTCAGTTGAGTTATCAAACGTTTAGTGAGTTGAGAGGAGAATTTTTAGACAATGATAAAAAAATATAAAGAGTTAGAGAAGCGATTAAAAATAATAGCTAGCGGATTAGATAGATATAAGCAATTAACAATTATACCTGGGATAGGTTTATTACCGCTATAGCATTAATAGCATCTGTAGGCAATGGCACAGCTGTTTTGAGAATGGTAGACAATTATCGGCATGGCTTGGATTAGTACCAAGCCAAAATTCCAGTGGAGGTAAGAAACAATTGCTAAGTATTAGTAAAAGAGAGAACGTATATTTACGAATTTTATTAATTCAAGGAGCAAGAGCAGTACTTAATGCAAAGCTAAGATTTACTACTGAGGATCAAAGGGCTAGAAAAGATTATAGTAAATTTACTGAATGGATGTTTAATTTATCCAAGCGACGTAGCCATAATATAGTGGTTGTTGCAGTGGTAATAAGCTGGCAAGGGTGGTGTTTGCAGTTCTTAGTAATGATTATAATGAATACAAAGTTTGCAGTTAGCAAACTGGTAAAAAATTTAAAGAGGTATAAAAAAGATAATTAAAGAATTCCAACCTGGAATATGCGAAAGAAAAATATATTGATGGTAAATAAGACAAACCTTAGCTTACAAAAAAACTGATAAACACAGGGGCTATATTGAAGTCGATGAACTGATTAGTGTAGTTTGTAAGCCGTGAAATCCATCAGGGCAATTGGGTAAATTGAAATGAGATATAAGCAATTTATCACTTTATGTTGATATATGTCTGCATTTGCTTTTTTAACTATGATGTTATTTTTTTTTGCATTATAAGGTGATATATGTGGTTAGAGTTTTTACTCGATTGTTCTAAAAAAGATGAAGAACCAGATAGAAATGAAATAATTAAAAAGGGGTACGAAATTATGAAAGTATCAACATGAAGTCCTGATACAAAAGCCTTATATTGGAAACAAAAAATGAATGAACTAGATTTAATTGAGACACAAGAAGAATTAAGACGGGAAGCTTTTGAAAAAGGAATAGAAAAAGGGTGAAATGTATGGTAAACTTAAAGATTAGATAAAAAAAGAAATACATAGCGGTAAAGAATTTAATTAAGGGCGAATTCAATAATCTAGCGCAACATACTGCAATTTGCGATTATGAAAGACCTCGGTAGGTGTTCTGTAACCAAGGCATTTTCTGGGCTGATTATTCATTCTCTGTTCTATATCGTCAAGAAGTTCTTGAGATAAGT
>CAIKLL010000093.1 GCA_903828265.1 uncultured Rickettsiales bacterium | reverse complement strand
ACTTATCTCAAGAACTTCTTGACGATATAGAACAGAGAATGAATAATCAGCCCAGAAAATGCCTTGGTTACAGAACACCTACCGAGGTCTTTCATAATCGCAAATTGCAGTATGTTGCGCTAGATTATTGAATTCGCCGTTATGGTTTTTAGACCGATAGATTTCATTAAATGGGCAAAGAAAAAAGAAATTGTATTGCCTGATGGACTAGAGGAATTAGTAAGTAAATATTATGTCGCTGCTGATGAAGATTTAAGAGCTAAATATAAAAAGCTAGAAGCAGAGAATCAAGAACTTAAGCTCTCTTAACACTGAAATAGATTGTATAGATAAAGGAACTATATGAGGGGCACGCATTTTCATTCTCTCCGCTGGTATCCTCCATTCGTTCTTTTCAAAGTCTATTTCTTGCCATTTCGCGCCTCTTAATTCTCCTGTGCGGACAAATGTTAACAATAAAAACCTTAATGCAAGCTTGGTTGGTAATTCGTCATCGTATTCTTCTAACTTACTTAAAAACTCAGGTAATTCTTTTGCCTCAAGCCGTGAATAATTTTGTACTTTTCTGGTTTTTAATGCTCCTCTAAGGTCGGCAGATATATCCCTTTCTGCTCTTCCTGTGGCAATTGAATACCTAAATATCTGCCCACAGGTTTGTAAAACTCTATGAGCTATATCAATCGCTCCTCTAGTTTCAATTAATCTTAAAACTGCAAGTAACTCTGGTGCTTTTATTTCATTAATAGGTCTGGAAGCTAGAACAGGAAATACATCAGCTTCTATTCTCCTAAGAACGTAGACAGCATGGCGCTCTGTCCATCCCTGTTTTTGATTATTATGCCATTCAATAGCTATGTTCTTGAATGAGTTCTCAGCATTAACCGAATTTTTAAGCTTTTGTTCTTTTTTATGCTCAGATGGATCAATACTATTTGCCAGCTGTTTTTTAGCAAGCAAGCTTTTTTCTCTAGCTTCTGATAAGCTTACTACTGGATAAACTCCTATTGATAAAAGCTTCTCTTTTCCTACAAAATAATATTTTAACCTCCAATACTTTTTGCCATTAGGTTTCACTAAAAGATAACATATACAAGGAGTTTTTAGACTTGTTTAGATTTTGTTGGATGGTATGTGTGGTGCCGGATGTCGGATTCGAACTGACGACCGACCGCTTACAAGGCGGTTGCTCTACCACTGAGCTAATCCGGCAATAAGTATTAACAGAAAGTATTACCTAAAAACGCTAAGTTTTCAAGGTTTACTAGATAATTTCCATATAGAAATAGAAGTTATCAATGTAATATTAGAACAATAACTAGAAAACATTCTAAATTCTGTCGCTATAATAATTAATGTTAAACTCGCTAAATTTTAACCTTAACTATACCAAGACTAGCTTGCAGTATTTTTTAGCTCTTTTTTAGAAGGCTTTTTTACTTGTCCCTTAACTTTTGCCGCTACTTTCTTTTCAATAGAAGCAGGAAGTTTAATACCGGCAGCCTGAATAAATTTGATAACACGTTCTGTAGGTTGTGCTCCTTGCCCAAGCCAATATTCTATACGATCTTTCTTGAAAGTTACACGATTTTCATCCTCTTTTTTTAGAAGAGGATTATAAGTACCGACTTTCTCGATAAAATCACCGTCTCTCGGAGAGCGGGCATCAGCTACTACTACTCTATAATAAGGAACTTTTTTTGCTCTGCCTCTAGCTAAACGAATTTTAACTGCCATAACTTCAATAATTTACTTAATTTTTTCTTCTTTAAACTCAACGTGCTTACGAACTTTTGGATCATATTTTTTAAAAGCAAGTTTTTCTGTTACGGTTTTTGGATTACGTTTTTTTACTAAAAAATATCCTGTACCCGCAGTGCTAACAAGCTTAACCAAAAGATTTTTATTTCTCTTTTTAGACACGACCTAGAAACCTTATTAAAAATAATTTTCGTATAAATATCTTTGTAAAATATAGTTAGAATTCTCAATTAGTCAACAATAAATTAGCTAATATAGTAATATCTCCAGATAAATTCAATAATTAATATATGGAGACAATAAATCAGTAATGCATGACGTGTGATGGGCATTATATTAAGCGCAATCTTTTTTTCAAAATTGCCGTAAGCTAACGATAAATACAACATTATTACAATCACACCACACAAAATCAAATGTATCGTATTTAAATCAGGAAAATTAATTACTGTGTGTAATAGAGAAATATAAGAAATAACAAAAGCAGCAATTCTGAGATTTATAGATTTTACCCTAACCATATAACCTATAACAATTATCCCTATAACCAATGAACCATAATCAAAAATATACGAGGTAAACGGAGATAAAATGACTAGAATAATAAAATGCCACCATCCGTTGGTTAAGATAGACAATTGCTTTTTAAAAAAGTATACATAAACCTGTCCCAGAAAAAGAGATATTAGAATATTTGCAGAACAAAAAGCTTTAATTATAAAGATTGTAGATATTAAATATAATCCTACTCCATAAAACAATATATGGAAATTTACTGAGTTTTTAAAGTTATACCCCACAAAAAATCCGAATATAGGCATAGCATATCTGCCTATTATCCTTAGTGTTGTTATATCAGGAAAAAAATATACCCCTAAATGATCCACAACCATTACAAATATTGCAATTAGTTTCAGTAGATCTTGATAATTTGATTGCTTAACCATGAGTTTTTTTTACAAAGATTAAGTGTATTTTAAAAAAGTACAATGTTAACATATAAACTGCGCCAGATATAAAAATAGTAAAAAATAATGCTAAAATCTTAATAACTAATGTATTGGAATAATATAACTCTTGGCAAAAGTAATTTATCAGGAATAACGCTACCATCATTATCAAACCACTTATCCCTATTTTGTAAATACAATGTTTAGTCTTAGTAAAAATTGTGAAGTCTCCACTATTTCTCGCATATTTATTCAATAACCAGACATTATACCAGGACGCAATACTTGAACCCATAGCAATACCTACGTGACCAAACGGTATCATTAAAACTATATTAAGAAACGTGTTGACCAGTAAGGAATAAATAGTTATACGCATAGGAGTTTTTGTATTCCCCTTAGCATAAAAAACAGGCATTAATATTTTTGCTATTACAAAAGCTGGTAGCCCTAACGAAAAGGCAGCAAGAGCATTTGCCGTTTTGGAGGTATCCTCTGAAACAAACACCCCCCTTTCATATATTAAATGAATAATAGGATTCGCCAACACAAACAGCCCTATTGTAGCCGGAACAGAAAGAACAAGAGATAGAATTATTGCATTATTCTGTAAATTATTAGCACTTGTAATATCTTTTTTTTTATAGATTTGTGATAATTCTGGCAATAAAATAGTACCAAAGGTTACACCGATTATAGCCAGAGGAAGTTGATATAAACGCTCCGCATAAGATAATATTGATACGGCACCGGGAATAAAACTAGCAATAGATTGTGATATGAATAAATTAATCTGCTGAACCCCAGAACTTACAGAGGCAGGCACCATATTTTTAAGTAATTTTGTGACATCAGGATCGTTAAAAAAATTAAAAGAAGGAGGAAAAGATAGTCTTGCTTTAAATACATAAAACCACATAAAAGCAACTTGTAAAATTCCTGCAATAATTAGTGAATAAGAAATAGCAAAATGAGCTGACAATTTACCTTCAGAAAAATAAGTAAATAATATAACGCACACATTCATAATTACCGGAGTAAAGGCAAAAGCAGCAAAATTTTTAACCGAATTTAATATACCACCTAATATTGCAGTAATTGAGATAAAAATTAAATAAGGAGTTGTTATCCTGCACAGTAAAATTGCCAAGTCATACTTTTCCGATACTTCATAAAAGCCGGGAGCAATTACTACCATAAGATAAGGCATTGCTGCCTGCATTATAAGAGTTAACAGAACAAGTACAATGAATAATAAGGTTAATACTTCTCCACTAAATTTGCGTCCTGACTTTCTAGATTCTAGTAATTTTTGACTAAAAATAGGAATAAAAACTACTGATAAAGCCCCTTCTCCGAAAATCCTTCTAAATAAATTAGGAAATTTAAAAGCAACATTTACACAATCGGCAATAGCACTTGATCCAAAAGTTGCCGCAATGAACAGCTCCCTGGCTAGTCCAAAAATCCTGGAAAGCACGGTAAAAAAAGCAACAATAATTCCAGATTTTAATAGCATTATACAATATGTTGGGAACTAAGTTAATTAGATCAGTAACAAGAAAAATAAGTAAATATATTAACAACTATATACAAAAAATCTTACTTACTCGCAACTACTTTATTCCTTCCTGTTTCTTTCGCTTCGTATAAAGCCTTGTCGGCTTTGCTGATAAATTCCTCTACAGTATCACCTTGATGATATTCAGCTACACCTATCGAAATTGTTTTATGTATAATACCTACCTGGGCTGGTATTGCAAATTCTGTGGCTTCTATTAAACTGCGCGTTTTTTCTGCAACTTGAAGACTGTTGTGCAAATCAATATTATTTAGAAGAACTATAAACTCTTCTCCACCATATCTTGCTATTAAATCTGTAACCCTAAATGAAGATTTCAAGACAGAGGCTAATGTTTTTAGAACAGCATCTCCCGCCAGATGACCGTAAGTATCATTTACTTGTTTAAAGTGGTCTACATCGAACATCATAATACAAACAGGTTTTTTTGTTTCTTTACTTTTATCAACCATTTGCCTAACGTGAATATCAAAATATCTTCTGTTAAACACGCCGGTTAAACCATCTTTTGTAGAGAGATCAAAACTTTCCTCAAGTTCTGCCCGTAAATCATCTTGATAACGTTTCCTCCTAAGCTGAGTTCTAACGCGTGCTTTTAATTCACTTTTATAAACGGGATACATAAAATAGTCATTAACTCCGAGTTCCATCCCTTTAATAACCATAGCTATATCCTCTTCCTCAGCAAGCATCATAACCGCTGAATTTTTAAAAGTCGGTTTTGAACGAAGCATTACCGCAATCCGAAGAGGATCAGCGGTACCTATTTGACAGCTTATAATTATGAGATCCGGGATAAATGCTCCTAAAGTATCTACTTCATCCGGAGACGCTAAAACTTTAACCTGACTTGAAAGCTCAGAAAGATTATCTTTTATATTTTTTGCTTGAACTAGATCATCATCTAGCAACAATATCTTGCTCTCAGAAAAATTATCTTTAAGCTCTACTACTGTAGCACCAAGTTCCGCATTAATAGTATTTCTAAGCTTTAACTCATCAATTACAGTTTTCATTCGGGCCAAAGATTTCACTCTCGCAAAAAGTGCAGTATCATTGATCGGTTTTGTGAGAAACTCATCTGCTCCCGCTTCCAGACCTTTTACTCTGTCCTCAATATCAGAAAGAGCAGTTACCATCACTACGGGTATATGAGTTGTTTCAGGATTTTGTTTAATTTTCCTGCATGTTTCAAACCCATCCATTCCTGGCATCATGACATCTAGTAATACGATATCTATCTTGTTTTGAGCTAATGTCTCAAGTGCTGCAGATCCAGTGTTGGCAGTAAGCACAATATAATATTCTGCTAATAATTTAGCCTCTAATAACTTAACATTTGGCTCTAAATCGTCTACTACTAGTACGGTGGCAGTCATGATACCTAAACAATATTATTATTACTTATAAACTTTTCGATAGAAAAGAAGAAATTGTCAATAGATACAGGTTTTGAAAGATATAGATCGCACCCCGATTCTGAAATCCTTATTACCTCATTCTTCATAGCAAATGCAGTTATAACTATAATGGGTATTCTTCTTGTTTGGGGATTATTTTTTAAGGCTTTTATTAAATCTATCCCTGAAATGTCAGCTAATTGTATATCCATTAATACAAGTTCAGGTAACTGCTCGATAGCAATATTTACTATATCGAAACCATCTTTCGAAACAATAACTTCATGACCCTTTAACATTAACAAATCGCAAAATAGTTTCAAGTTTAACTCATTATCTTCCACTACTAAAACTTTTGCCATAAACGGTAAAAAATTACTTTAATAAATATTAAGCAACTACTTAGTTAGAATTATAGAGACAAACACTCACTCTTATCAAAATGGTAAACAAAATATCAATTAGCTATTTGGTTTATTTTAACCCTATAATCATATTATAATATTATCAGATAATCTGATTAAGGCTAATTTAGTTTCTAAGAGAGCCAACATAAATTTTTTTAATTATTATGTGACCTTATTACTATTAACCGTTACAATTATTTATTTAATACATTATTTTGAACGTGCCATGAGTTATTATCAGCTTGCATATAAAAATCAAGCCTAAAATCATGAAGTGATGATTTTAAGATTATGTTATTTATATTCTGATTCGATAATGAGAAGGTATTGTCGTGCAGAAGAAACAACCGTTCGCATTTATTAACGTCAAAGACTTCGGTTGACGAGAGAATAGATAAAATTTTATCTTCATCAGGATTAATTACTATCATACTTGATGAATTATTCAAATTTTTTAACTCAGAACCGATTAAAATAGGTTGTTTTTCCGGCAATATATCATATATAGTACCATGCGGGATAAATTGTTTCCTAGAATATATCCATAAAACAGTATCCAGTTCAAAAGTTTGCTCTTTGCTGTTTGTATAGACAAATATCTTAATAGCGTTATTATAACATTTTTCTGCTAGATTACAAAAGGCTCTCGAGAGTTTTTCTGGTGTAGTTTTGTAACAGCTAATTTTAATCATTTCTCTTCTAATACATAGTAATTTAAATATGCTAAAATGTACTTATATAGTTCTTTTAAATAACAATGAAAATAATATTCCTTGCTTAATAAAATCCCTACAAAATACAGTTGGTAATTTTACAAAAGAGTTTATCATTATTGATGACGGTTCAAAAGATAATTCTTTAACTACCGTTAAATTCGCCGTCAATGATTTGCCAAGAACAACTATCATTACCCAACAAACCCAAGGTCCGGCAATAAGTATAAATAAGGCTATAAATCTAGCTAACGGAGACTATATCCATTTTGTAGAAGGTGATGAGATTTTACACCCAGAATCCACTATGATAATGATCGATTCATGTAAAAAACTAGGAGCAGAAGTTGCTTGTATAAAGGGAAAGGAAGTAGAAAATGCAACAACTTTTCCTGAAAAATTACCTATCCAACCAAGATTAATTCAAGTACCGATAACTCAAATTCTTTTAAACAAAATTAAACCCTTGAGGAATATTGGGGGCTCCGGAAGTTTAGTCGCAAGAAACTTACTTGAAAAAACTGGCAAGGCCGACAGCAGTATCTATTCCCAGACTATGTCAATGTCGCTTAGATGTGCAAAATATAGCAATTTTGTTTTTGTTAACAATATACTAATCTTCAAGCAAAAAAACCCTACAAAGCTAGATAGAAAATTTGAGTCGTATAATAATTTACGAGCTGCCTATAATTTTGCTATTAGTCATCCTGAGATTTGTCAAACCATTATCCCAGAATTGCTTCAAAACCTTAGCTTAGAAATGTTATCGCAAAAACTAAAGGTTAAATATTACTTGCAATCAATCAGGGCAAAGTATAGTAAAACCCTACCATTAGATAAAGTCCTTGAATTTTACAAGACTGAATATGAAAAATTATTTTAAAAATTATTTTTGTAAGCACTTGAACTATTATCTTTAAAGCATATATACACATCACAAGCTTAGTGTTAGCTAAAGCTAAGCGTTTTTGGTTAACTTAAATTAATGAGGTTCAAAATGAATTTTACACCATTGCACGATCGTGTTGCGATTAAACCTATGGACCAAGAAGAAAAAACTCTTGGAGGTATAATTATTCCTGATACGGCAAAAGAAAAGCCTATGCAAGGAAAAGTTATTGCAGTCGGTAAAGGTACTAAGGACAAAGACGGTAATCTTATCCCCCTTGATGTAAAAGTAGGAGACAAAGTACTTTATGGTAAATGGGGTGGAACAGAAGTGAAAGTAAATGGTCAGGAATTCATTATTATGAAAGAATCTGACATTATGGGAATAATAAATTAAGTAACTAAATATTTTATAAGGGAGTAATATACTATGGCTAAACAAATAAAATACGGTACAAAAGCCCGTGAAGAAATGATTAAAGGAGTGGATTTTCTAGCAAATGCCGTTAAAGTTACTTTAGGCCCAAAAGGACGTCATGTTGCAATAGAACAGTCTTTTGGAGCACCAAGGGTAACTAAAGACGGTGTTACCGTAGCTAAAGCTATTGAATTAAAGGATCCAGAACAGAATTTAGGTGCTCAATTAGTAAAATCCGTTGCAAGTAAAACAGCAGACGTAGCAGGTGACGGTACAACAACAGCAACTATCCTAACGCAAGCAATAGTTAAAGAGGGTAACAAAGCGGTAGCTGCAGGATTTAACCCTATGGATCTTAAGAGAGGAATCGATATTGCAGTTGAAGAAGTGCTAGAGTCGATAAAAAAATCCAGCAAGCCTATCAGTAGTCATGAGGAAATAGCCCAGGTAGGTACTATCTCTGCTAACGGAGATAAAGAAATAGGCGAGCAGATCGCTCTTGCTATGAAAAAAGTCGGTAAAGAAGGGGTTATAACTGTAGAAGAAGCCAAAAATTTTGGTTTTGAAGTCGATGTAGTAGAAGGTATGATGTTCGATAGAGGTTATTTATCTCCATATTTCGTAACAAATTCCGAAAAGATGATAGTTGAGCTTGATAATCCTTATATCCTTATTTTCGAGAAAAAACTTTCTTCCTTACAGCCGATGTTACCTGTTCTTGAAGCAGTTGTTCAGTCTTCCAGACCTTTGTTAATTATTGCTGAAGATGTTGAAGGTGAAGCGCTTGCCGCATTAGTCGTTAACAAGCTCCGTGGTGGGTTAAAAGTGGCGGCGGTAAAAGCACCTGGATTCGGTGATAGAAGAAAATCTATGCTCGAAGATATTGCAGTTCTAACCAATGGGCAGTTAATCAGTGACGATCTTGGTATGAAACTTGATAATGTAACTCTTTCAATGTTAGGTAGTGCTAAAAAAGTCAAAATTTCCAAAGAAGACACAGTCGTCGTTGAAGGTGCCGGTTCTAAGGTAGATATTGAATCAAGATGCGCACAAATCCGTAAACAAATAGAAGACACGACTTCTGATTATGATAAGGAAAAACTACAAGAGAGATTGGCAAAACTTGTTGGCGGTGTTGCAGTTCTTAAAGTAGGTGGTGCTACTGAAATCGAAGTTAAAGAAAGAAAAGATCGTGTTGATGATGCTCTTCATGCAACTAGAGCTGCCGTAGAAGAAGGTATAGTTCCTGGTGGTGGAGTTACTTTATTCTACGCTGCTAGAGCCTTGGATGATTTAAAAGGAGCTAACGATGATCAACAAGCTGGCATAAACATCGTCAAAAAAGCTCTTCAAGCTCCGGCAAGACAAATTGCAGAAAATTCAGGAGTAGACGGAGCTATTGTTGCTGGCAAACTAACTGACAGCAAATCAACTACTTTTGGTTTTAATGCCCAAGAGATGGAATATGTAGATATGTTCAAAGCTGGTATTATCGACCCTACTAAAGTAGTTAGAACAGCTCTGCAGGATGCTGCCTCTGTTGCTTCGTTAATCATTACTACCGAATCTATCATTACTGCTGATCCTACTAATAAAGAGGATGCACCAGCAGCTGGTGGTGGTATGGGCGGAATGGGTGGTATGGGCGGAATGGGCTTCTAACCGCACTTATCCAACTTATTCTTAATAATAAAACAAAAACGACAAGGAGATTGCTTTTTATAGAAGTAATCTCCTTTTACTTTTCCCAGTAATTCAACTAGAATACCCCCTAAAAACACTTTCTTATTTAACTACGGCAGAAGAAGTTTTATTATCAGTTTTACCTTTAAACATTGCATAAAACTCTAATCCTCTACGGGTAGTAACAAAATTTAAATATGTACGATATATTTTTTCAGCCGATTAAAACATTATTGCGCATATCAGAACAGGCTCAAAAAGCTTTAGGGCGTCTTAAAATTGTTAACTTAAGAGATTTGGTTTTTTACAAACCGATTGCTTATAACCTTATTAGAATAAATCCAGATCTAACAAAAGTAAAAAATGGTGAACTAATTCAAACAGAAGTAAGAATAGATGATGTACTTCGTCCATCCTCAAAACGATCTCCACTTAAAATTAAGGTTTCTAATCCTACAGGTACGGTTATTCTGGTTTTTTTTAGTAAAATTCACCCATTCATTTTTAGCAAATTAAGAATCGGTCAGAAATATATCATTACTGGTAAAGTAGAAATTTTTGACCGTTCTCTACAAATAAGCCATCCGGAATTTATATTCAGACAAAATTTAACTACGCCTGTAATGCCTGTTTACCCGCTTACTTACGGTATAATTAACAAGCAATTATATGATTATATTAGAGAAGCTATTAGCATTCTAGAAAATGCTATTAATACAAGAAAGTTTTTTTCTCAGCAGCAGCTAGAAGAAAAAAAATATATCGACGAATTACTGAGCGAAATCAAAAATTTACACCTAATTGGCTATTCGGGGGCAAATTATGATATTGAAAGAAATATAAGTT
>CAIKLL010000092.1 GCA_903828265.1 uncultured Rickettsiales bacterium | reverse complement strand
TATCAAAACCTTTATCCCTTGCAAGAGTTGTAAGCTTGGTTTTAAGCCTTCTCTCTAACTCTAAATCTTTTAGATGAAGACGCTCTATAAAGCTTTCTTTTATATTTCTTAATATAGAATCAGCGCTTTGTTTTATTTGACGAGAACTAGATTGTACAGTAAGGAAATCAGAATGTATTTTATCTAATCTCTGTAATATTTGTTGCCTTTCTTCAACAGATAATTGTGCTTTTTCAAATGGTTTAGATTCTTTATCGTAGATCCCTTTTTCCATAGCAAATTTTATAAGCCCATCCTGTAGTCTGCGCTGTAAAATAAGTATAGGTTTATCATTACGTAAAACCATTTGATCACTGTTATATGATGAAATACTAGTTTTAGATTGGCTAATTTTACTTGTTAGACTAGCATAATCATTATAACTGGGAACTTCTTTAACCCCATTATTTGGAAATTCTGCATCTAGATCTACAGCAGAATGAGTACTACTCTTGGATTTAACTGAACGGCTCGGACTTAAACTAGATAATCTTCTGAAATGTTGTTTTTGAGGAGAATTAATTACTGCTGAAGTAATATCTATAAGTGCATCTGAAACTATCAAAGGAATATGGCTGATTTTAACACTTTGCCTAGGAGGTGTAACCAAAACTGAAGCATTTAGTTTATCTTTAGATGAAGCAATTGCAAAGCCATTAGTTGCAAATATGAGTAAAAAACTAGTTAAACCTATTACCAACCATTTCATGAAATAATACCGATTATTGTTAGGAATTCTTTTGTTAGTTTTGTAAGCAAAAAAGAATTCCTATAACTTTGCTACTTAATTATGCAAATAGATCATTTATTGCATCGTAGTCACAGTGTTCTATATCACCCAATACTTTTAATGTAAACTCATCTGATTGCACACCCCTAGCTAATTTATCAGACATAGATGCTAAATCTTCTTTGATAGTTTCTAAAAAAGTAGCATCGATTATTTCATTTTGAACGTGGGCAAGAGTCAAGAGCATTGTTATTGCAACTTTTTGATTACCAGTATTGTACAAATGTAAAGCATACTGTTCTAAATCTAATACTATTTTCTTAGCTATTCCATTAATTTTATCTTCTATTAAGGTAAGGATTTCTGTAGCACTTTCATCATTGTTCTTAGCCAGATACCCAGCTATTAAACGATTGTATATAAAAACAGCTTCTTCCTGATGTCTTACTTGAACTTCAGTATCTAATTTAGAAAACATTTTTGATGCTAACTCTAATACATCATTAACATCCTCATCTAATAGTAATTGACACTCTATTAATTTACAGTAGGAATTTATCTGAAGTTCTAAAGGAAATTCATCTGGGGAAAATTCTTTACCTAAAAGTTCAGTAAATTCTATTTTAGCTCTGTCATACTCACCTTTCCTTAGTAAAGCAAGGCCAAGGTTATAAAGTATAATAGCATCCTCAGATTCATAACTCTTAGCTCTTGTAAAACTAAGAATAGCAGCATCTAAGTCACCTGCCTTTTGTTGCAATCCTAAATTATAATAAGCAACCGCAAAATTCTTATTAAACTCTGTTGATCTAAAACCCCTATCATCTGCTTCTGTAAGAACGCCTATGGCTTCATCTAATTTACTTTGGGCAACTAATGATGCAGACAGATTAATGTATGCTTTTTCTAGATTTTCTGTGACTACATCAGAATTTCCTGCTTGAGAATATTCTCTAACCGCGTTTTTTAATAACTCTTCTGCTACAGGAAAATTTCGTTCTGCATACGCTTGATTTCCCTGCATAAGTGCAAGTCTTCCAGCGTTTTCATGTGTTTTTGACATAATCTACTCCTTTTAAAAATAAATACTACCTAAACCAATTAAAAACTAGTGTTCAAATTTATTATAAACACTTCCAATAACCTTTATATATCATCAGATGATTCCCCAAGCACTGGTGGAAGATGATTCTCAACAAGACTAGTATCTACCACGGAGACTGGTAGTAAAGGTTTTACTTGAGATACGCTCGAAGTCATTACAGCAGCTGATTGTAAAACACTTTCTTTATATTCGTCATCAAATTGTCCATTACGTCCTAAATCTGAAAGAGCAGAAAAGTGAGTGATAAAAGTTGCATTACTGGCAGTATCATAATCAACATCACTTTTTATCCTTCCTAATAATTGTTGTGCCATAAGAGATAAATCACAACTTTCATAATGGCTAATTATTAAACCTTTTACAAGGCTTATTGCTTCTACTATTTTAGACATAGATGGATCGTCTGATAGAATTTTAATGGCACTCTTCAATTCTTTTAATAAAGCAAATGTTTTTTTAGAAACAGTCAAATTCTCTTCTGCATAATAAACTTTACCAGATTCTATCATCATTTTTATGCATTCACATAATTTTGGTATTTTTCTTAGAGCAGCTTCTTTTTTTACTTGATCTCCTTGAAAACGCCTTAACTCTGATAATTCTGTTAAACCATCCAATGCTTTATTCAAGATATTATATTTCCCATGTTCTGTAGATAAACCACCTCTATCAGTGATACCTTGTATTATATCACTTCCAGAGTTAATATAGCATTCTACGGCTTTGATATTAGCATATTTTATTGCTTGAGACAAAATATAATGCCAATCTATTATGATACTATCCTGTTCGTTTAACAAATATTCTATTATACTGATACTATTATACTTAATAGGTATTTCGAATATACTATTGGTACTTCCTGAGTATACTCCTAACTCAAATCCTTTATTTAATAATAGTTTTGCTAGATCAACTTGATCCCTGGCACACGCTAAGCCATAAGCACTTAATTTTCTGCTATTATCAGTTGTCAAAAGATCATGTGCTTCTAACTCTCCTATATATTCACTTAAAAAATCACGTGTATTTTTAGTAACTACGCCAAGCTGTTTCGCAGCAACATGTAAGACTTTTCCAAAATAATCACCTGGTAAAGCTAACATAGATATAAAAGAATGTAATTGAGTATAATTTATTCCGAGATCATAAGTTAAATGTTCAGTACATTTTTTACTTCCTTGCAAACAACTCGTCACACCTTCTGCATAATCGTGTATGCTAACTACTTTCGTAACAGCTTTAGGTTTTATAGAGGGTCTGTCAACTGGTTCTGATAATAGACTTAAACTAGGGGTAGGAATTACGCTAATCTTTTGAGATTCAACACTACCTAGTTCTCTTGCTTTATGCTCTTCTGCCGAATGATCTACTGAATGGCGTGCCCCTGAGTTTACAGAACTAAGTACTACAGCACTATCTAAAACTATTAGTGGCACTCCATGTTTAACAGGATTAGTAGATATATCTCCATCTACAATTAAACCTACTGCGCTAACTTCAACAAAACCTAAAGGATTTAGGGATCCTTCTACAAAATAATATTTTAATTGTTGAAATTTACCATCCTCAATTGCGTCGACTTTAATAAAATCTTCTAATTGCATAGCAGACAAGGTGCCATCTAGGAACTTGGGAGCACATTTATGTAATATACATTGACGTATCTGAGAAAAATTCTCAAAATTTTCAACACTTAATAAATGAGACCAATCTTCTATTGATAAATTCCAATCTTTATTTTGATCATTTAATATATTCATTAATCGCATTACTTTTATAAAACTGCTATGATCAACAGTTAAAATATCAGACCAGTAATCTTCAAATATTACACTAAAAACATTACTAGAGTTAGCTGTATTAACCTTATTAATTTCTTGTACTACGTATGGAAGGTATCTCAAAAACTGTACTTGGACCACGTGATGTTCTTTATTAAACAAAGCAAAAATGTCTACACAACCGGCACGTATACTTTGTGTAAAAAAATTATGCGCTGTTGGTTCGTCTCGAAATATATATTCTAAAGGAGAGAAAGCTACAGCTCTACCACCGTTTTTTTGAAGAATAGCAGTATAACCTTCACTTGTTAAAATGGCTCCCACTTGACTTAAAGTTTGTAAAGCAGTTGGATTATGAATTACTGCTATATGTGCTGGGGTCAATCCAGATAAATTTACGCTATTTATACATTCGTTTAATTTAGAAAATGAAGATTTCTCCCTTGATAATATGTCTTGTGATTTGCTTCCAAAAAAAGTTGGAAGAACCATTGATAGCACACCCTTATGGGATAAATAATGAAATATATTTTGTCCTTTATATATCTCAAAAAGTCCTATTGATTCAACACCCCAATCTATAAAACCAAATAATTTATATGGTTTACCATTTTCAATAAAACTGTTAAGCTTTGGTACATCTATTAAAGGTTTATCTAGTTCATTAATTAATACTTGCTTCATAATAACTTTTAATTTGTTTTTTTATAAGTTTAAGCCCAATTTATTTTGGATCTAATTACCCTCTAATTTAAGAGTGATAGTACAAAATACCATTAGGTTAGTCAAGATAAAAAGAAAGATATATTCTATATCACACTATTTTTACATTAGAAAGTTATAAACTTTTGGAACGGCGAATTCAATAATCTAGCGCAACATACTGCAATTTGCGATTATGAAAGACCTCGGTAGGTGTTCTGTAACCAAGGCATTTTCTGGGCTGATTATTCATTCTCTGTTCTATATCGTCAAGAAGTTCTTGAGATAAGT
>CAIKLL010000091.1 GCA_903828265.1 uncultured Rickettsiales bacterium | reverse complement strand
ACTTATCTCAAGAACTTCTTGACGATATAGAACAGAGAATGAATAATCAGCCCAGAAAATGCCTTGGTTACAGAACACCTACCGAGGTCTTTCATAATCGCAAATTGCAGTATGTTGCGCTAGATTATTGAATTCGCCTGTGTAATTTCTCTAAATTGATAGAGTTACTTATTGATAGAGTTACTTTATGTAGTACAAGATACAATTATTGGAGGAGGACAAATTGCATGGCATACAAAGAATATTGATGAGTTTCAGGTTGTATTTGATCGAGTATTCGACAAATTGTCTAAAGATGTAGAAGATCCTGAGTTAGCTTTTGTTCAATGGCTCTTAGATATGTACAAGGGCAATAACTTAAAACCAGAGGATAGACATCCCTTAACAAATAAAATTTTAGGCATGTTTAATGAAGTTTTTTCGGAAATAGTAACTGCATCTGAGGTTGCAAGAGGAATTAATGGGGTTCTTGCGAGTTATCATTTTAGTGATGGCCTACAACAAAAAGTTGCCGATCTAGTTCAGAAATTAGTCCAAAGTAATATTGGTGAACATAAATTCCTAACTAAGTGGATGGAACTGTACAATGTATCACAATCTACAGCTTTGCAACAATTTTTGATCAGGCAAAGGATGTTAATGAAGACGAGGTAAAAGATTTTTTTGATAACCTTACGTATAGTACTCCATATATGAACACTTTTGAATTTGTTGGATTCCAAATGATAAGAGAAGCTTGTGTTAAAGTTTTAGATAGTAAGCCTTACTCTTATGCTAAAGAATTTATTAAGG
This sequence comes from uncultured Rickettsiales bacterium, assembly GCA_903828265.1. Taxonomy (GTDB): domain Bacteria; phylum Pseudomonadota; class Alphaproteobacteria; order Rickettsiales; family Rickettsiaceae; genus Megaera. The sequence continues at coordinate 15,380 of CAIKLL010000091.1, read as the reverse complement.
TGGTAGCAACGCTGGATTTTGATAATGTGGTGAAGAAAGATGTAGAAAAGTTGGCTGAAGTAGTTTCTAAGTTTAGTAATAAACAAGTGCTGCTAGCGAGTAAGGAATGGAAAAGTTTAGATGTTATGATTGATAGTCAAAAATTAGAATTTATTACTAAAGCTTCTTTGTATACTAACGATCAGATAAGTTTATTGTTAACAAAAGCTGTACCAAATGCATATGTTGCACCTATAATAGACCTTACTGCCGATGTCGCTATCTGGGAAAATATTTTATTGCAATCTGTAATTGAAATAAATCACAATAATAAGAGTTCAATCTTAATACCAATTAACCTAAATAATGTTCACTGGTCTGGAATGATTATTAAACCTAAGATTGGTGGTGATTACCAGGTAATATATAATGATCCAATGGGAGTCGCTCTTACAGCACGCGCGGGGGGGCGGGAATTGATAGATATAGTAAAAGATGTTTTTGCAGTTCACGCTGTTACGGATCTCTTATTTAAGCAACAGTTTAACGATAAAGATTGTGGTGTTTTTGTAGTGGACAATCTAACAAAATTGGCTGCTAGAAACACAGCAAGGTTAAGTGCAGAAGGTTTGAAGGCATTACTATCCAAAGGTAATGAAAGCGCACAAAATCTAAGAAAAGATCATGATGTAGCTCTTGGGTTAAAAGCTCACGATCAAGCTGTTAAGATTTTACAAGAAGCGGTATCTCTCGGAAAGGGCCATATGGTGAAATACTTAGCTGATCATGCCCATTCAAAAGGTATTGAATCTTTAAAATCGATTGATCTTATCAAAGATGCTTACTTAGGTGTTTTGCAAAAAGGTTTTGGATATACTAAAGAGTTTATTAAAGCTATACAGTCTAATTATAAATTTAGTGGAAAAGTAACTCAAGACTTTGCTAAATTAGTACAAATAGATACAACGTTTAGAACAAAAACAGCTGAAGAGTTATTAAATAGTCAAGAATGGAATAATTTAGGAGTAACAGCTACTACGATTTTACAAGAAGCGGTATCTCTTGGAAAGGGCCATATGGTGAAATACTTAGCTGATCATGCCCATTCAAAAGATATTGAATCTTTAAAATCGATTGATCTTATCAAAGATGCCTACTTAGTTGTTTTGCAAAAAGGTTTTGGATATACTAAAGAGTTTATTAAAGCTATACAGTCTAATTATAAATTTAATGGAAAAGTAGCTCAAGACTTTGCTAAATTAGTACAAATAGATACAACGTTTAGAACAAAAACAACTAAAGAATTATTAGACAGCTTTGCGTGGGATAATTTAGGGCATGATATAAATCCTGACCATCTATTATTAGGTGATTTCGTTGTGCCAGATCATGGTGTACATGATCCTGATGTACTTGGAGCAATTCATGTAGAAGTATAATTAATCAGCAATTCCAAATATGGCGTAGAAGGTAGAAAACGATGGAGAGTAGAAATAAGTTTTTCTTAGAGAAATGGATAAATAAGTAGCAATGATATTGCAATTATAGCATTATCGGTCCTGTTGCAAATAAGGAAGGGAGGCGAAGGAGGGTCACGCTATTCCACCAGTGGTTTAGCAAGCAAGTAAATCATTTAGTAATAATTCTAATTTCACCGAAAATACCCTGTTCATATGGCCCGAAGTTAAAAACCTCCTTTTTGAAGCATTCTCATCACTTCAAACCCCTTGATGGTGGCATAGGCTATTTTCATTGATTTTAACCCCACTGTTGGTTGATTAAGCGCTTAAGCTTATCATGATCAGATTTAATGATATTATCCAAATACTTAACCTGTCTACACTCCAATTTTAAAGAGTATAAACCTTTTACGAAATTAGTAACGCTTTCTTGCTTGGAAAATATCTATTTACATTAGTAAAAAATATGATAGACTACCCCGATATTTAGTTACTCTAAAAAATCCTTATATAAAAAATATTACACATAGTGCAAGTTAAAATTGATCAAGAATTAAGCCAGCTCCAAGATGATCAGGAGTTATTAAAATTAATGATGAATGATTTTGCAAAGGTTGATCCGATATACAAGTGGACAAATTATTGGTATAAGAAATCTAAACGTTTGTATAGTTACCTTTTATCCATAGGTCTAAAAGATTTTAGAAGAAATAATGATCCTAAAGGAACTGCTGGAGCGGTTCTGCGTTCATTTGGGGCAACAGATCTCATTTGTTCCAATTTAAATTATTCTCAAGCTTACGATTATACTTCTAGTTTAGGACATCTCAGAGGTACGAAGCCTCTTAAAGAAATTAGTATTTCTACATTAGGTAACCCAGAAGATTTAACATACAAGGATGGCTGTTATTTTACATTTTCTTGGCTCAATTTTTATTTGCGTTACAGCTATGTAGGGCAGTTTTTTAACTTTGATGAAAAAATTATAGTGGAACTTGGTTCTGGTTCTGGTAAGCAGGCTGAAATGATAAAGAAAGCCCATCCCTCAGCGACAATTCTTATATTTGATATTGCTCCTCAATTATATGTTCAGAATCAGTATTTAAAGGGCATCTTCCCTAATGATGTTATAGATTATTACCAAACACGAGAAATAAGCTCTTTAAAAGAAATTAAAAAAGGAAAAATCTATATTTTTTCTAATAGTCAGTTTCAGCTTATAGCAGATATAAAAGTCGATTTATTTTGGAACGCAGCAAGTTTTCAAGAAATGGAACCAAAAGTAGTTGAGCACTACCTATCTATAGTACGTAAAGTAGCTAAAAATATTTATTTAATGCAGCTTATGGAAGGACAATCTGTATCATCTGGTCCCGGCAAAGGTGGGGTAATAGAAAAAGTAACCCTAGAAACTTATAGAAATTCACTAGCGAGTTATAAATTAGTTGACTTGTCCAAAACTCTTTATGCTAATAAGCAAGTATCAGATAAAACGTTATATTCAGAAAGCTTTTGGCAAGCATCAGATTCCTTTAATTTTATGAAGTTCCTAAAAAATCAAGCTTCTAGAATTTGTAAGAGCTGATTTTGACTTAGAGAAGGTTCTCAATATACGCAAAAAAATAAACTGCTTAAGAGATAAAAGTTGGGAGCAAAAATGAGTTCTTATTTTGTTAACCTGCTCTCATGACTAAAGCTCGAGGAGTGTGTTAACAATAACAATCCGTGTCCATATTTCGTACTAGGCACTTATAGTAGCGCGCCCGTGGGGTGAAGTTTAAAAAGCTTAATATTTGAAATAGGTTATCAAAATGAAGTGTATTTCTAGTCGGGTTTGGAACATTTAGAATAAGCAATTTTATAAATAGGATCTTCTAAGTGGAGTCTGTATATCTTTGCCATGACGTCTCTCGATTTTTCAATTTGGTTCATACTTTCAAGAGCAAGAGCACTTTCCCAAAGTGCTTCTTTATTCAATCTAGTGTTAATCAATTCTTGGGCAATTTTTAAAGCAAGGGAATATCGTTTAGTTTTTCGTGCACAACGAGCTAGTTTTAACTTCATATCTGAGGACAATGGATTTGATTGTGCAAAGACTCCTAACAGAGACAAAGCATTTCCAAAAAGACGCTTGGACATTAAATCTTCCACGACGCCTTCAACAAAACTATTAGGCTTGTTTACATGCATAAAAGTTTGAACATAGTTGAGTATAGTTTGATGATTAAAGTTATTATCTTTAAAAAAATAGCTTAAACGTTCTCGCATAGGGTAGCTTAATACATTTAACATTTCACACTTTGGCGTATCTAACAACAAATCTTCTATTACTCTATTAAGTAAATTAAATTGATTCAGAAAGCGAGAAGTAGAATGCCCACAGTTTGGAAGAAAATAATAGGTGTCAATATCCCCCGAAAAGAAGTGGATCGTAGAAAAAACGTCTTGCGGTGAATGCATACCAGCAATAACGTAATAATCACAACCAGCTTGTGCTTTGATTGAAGGGAGGAGCTGAAGGTCACTGCTAGTTAGGTTTTGCTGTGCATAACTGAAAAGTGAACTCAGGCAAAGGTCTGGATTGAATAAAATTGCACGAGTTGCTTTTATTAAAGGAGCAAAAAAAGCTGCACCGTATGCTCCCATGCTGCTTCCAATGCAAACAACTTTTTTACACCCGCTCTTTTCTATTATAGAACATAACAAATCAACAGAGCTAGACAAGCTTTCACTGGGATTTAAAAAACCATTAAGATACCAGTTATTACGTCCAGGATTAATATATATATTTGACACGTTTTTAGTAGTTGGGAATTTATCGTATCGACCTGGCATTTTGTTTCTAGAAGAAAAATGTATGCACAAAGTTAGTGCTCCTTCTTTGAGTTCAGGGTGATAATATTCCATTTTTTATTAGGTAGTGATTTGAAAATTTTCGTAAAGTAATAGCAAAGATAACTTATTATTTCAAGAAAGATTTGAGTCTGGATAATTAAACTGGCCCCTTTAAATTAGCTCCAATATTGCATCCAAATTCACAAGCTGATTCTATACCTGGTATTAGCTCAAGTATCATTTTCCAATAGGGGATTCTGGTAGCACGCCAATTTTCTGCCATATGATGTATAATATATCGAAAACCCTGTTTTGAGCTCCATACATCTTCTTGGTTAGTTGTAAAACCTCCTGAACTTTCCTCTATCAAATTAAGAAAAATTACATCGGCTAAAGCATTAATTCTGTCACTTAACTTACTTATTTGTTGATTAACTGAAAGTTTAACTGCAGTTGTGTCTGTAAGCTGTGTCAATTGTTTTTTTAATTCTTGTTGCGTGGCTAGAAGTTCTTCGTATTGCTTCTTTTTATTAAAGAAGCTTATATTTTTTATATTTATCATATGCAACTATATCTTTCAATTATTAGCTTCACATTTTATACAAGTTAGCTATAAGGGTCAAGAATAATTTCCATTGGCCGAGCCTAGAATAGTATAGTTTTTATAAGCCTAGGGGGTTTTATATAAATTCTAACACGATCTGAATTACTCAAAGCCAACACCACCAGGGCTTACACAACAGAAATGCAAATAGTATGAAAAATTAGAGGTAATTTTGTACTTTAATAATCTATATTATGTAAATGTAAAATGCGATGATTACAAGAATAGATTATTGTTAGTATTTATTATCTAGCTAAACAAATTATACGATTACAAATTCTTCTAATCACTTAGATGGGGTAAGGTATGATAGAGTTAGAAGGCAACTACTCAATAGTAAATCAAATACTGGATTATTATGAGAGCATAACAAAAGAAAGTTAATAGCCAGTACTATAGTCAAATAATAATTTGCCGATAGTACTGGCTAAAAATTTCTCCAATAAGAAAGTAAGATATCAATCTAAGATATTAGGAGTTGTAAACTATGTTTATGTTAATCTTCTGAAGGTCATCAATTGGATGTGTGTTTACAAAAATGTGGCAATAAGAAATCTGCTCCCATTTTTTAAGGGTATTCTTTGATTATGCAAGTAATTATTTAAACATAATGACTTAAAGTGTAATAAGGCAGATGTAAGTTAAGCCAGTTATTTCTTAAATTCTGAGAAATGTTACGGAAATTCATCATAAAAATGAAAACCGGGCTAACAAGTAAATATAAGATTTTCCAGTCGAAGAAATATTTGATATAAAAACATCACATACTAAGTTCTTAAAGTTTAGTAGAGATTAGGGATTTAAATTAAGCACTGATAAAATAGATATACATTAAGACAGCCTCTTGCTCTTGAACAATATGATAGTAAACGATTTTTATCCTTGATATATATTCTTCTTGTAAATATATTAAGGCCTTATTCAATAAAGCTTTAGACTTTGCGGTTAATTAAATTTATGCTAAAAAAATCTCGGAATTTCGTAATAAAAAAGGAAATTTATTAGAAAGTACTACTGAAAGTGAGTATAATCCTCTTGAAATTATTACTATCGACAAATTGAAAGAATATACAGATTCTATTTTAGCAAGGCTAAGATTAATAAAGCGTAGAAAAATCTCACCATCCCCACAATATCCTTTCGATACGATTGATCATAATGATATTCCAAATATAACTGCAAGGTTACAAAATGGTTTAAAAAGGTTTTATTTAATAGGTAATAATTGGCTTGAAGACAGTAACCAAAAACCTATAGCTCTACTAATTGGATTTAACTACTGGAAACGAGGGTTTATTAGTGATTATTTGCCAGAATACCGTTGTGCATTCACCCCTACAAAAATTCGGTTTCCTGGGAGGTTAATTTTTCGCTTATTAAAAACAAGGTTTCACCCTTCAGTTTTTGTTGTTTGGGGATATCAAGAACCAAGGTTAATGAGATGGTATGCTAAACTAAGAAAAATTCCTATTTGTAGGGTTGAGGATGGGTTTATTAGGTCAGCTGACCTTGGGCTTTCCCATTGCACTCCATATTCTTTAATTTTTGATAAAAGAGGCTTGCATTACAATGCTAAAATCCCCTCGGATATTGAGAATCTTCTGAATAATTATGATTTTGATTCTGATGTTACTCTGCTAAAAGAGGCAGAAGAAGCATTAGACATAGTATTAAGTTTGAACATATCAAAATACAATCTTCCTTGTTTAGTAAAAAATCTTACCTTTCCTATAAGCTTTCAAAAAAAAGTTTTAGTAATAGGGCAAGTTCCGCATGATATGTCTTTAAAATTGGGAAACCCAAATAACTGGGACATAGAAAAATTGCTAACGTTAGCAAAAATTGAAAATCCAACAGCGGAGATTGTGTATCGTCCTCATCCCGATAACGATTACCGAGGCAGAAAGAATTCTTTAAAGACGGATAAGTTCTTACCTTTTGTTAACGTTATCGAACCCGATATACCACTCTCAGCTATTCTTCAAAAAGTTGATCACGTGTATACCATAACTTCTTTGGTTGGTTTTGAAGCAATCTTGAGGGGAATTAAAGTTACCGTTGTGGGTACTCCATTTTATGCAGGATGGGGATTAACAAATGATAAAATAAAGTTTCCACAGCGTAATAGAAAGGTAACAAAAATACAGTTGTTTGCAATAGCATGTCTTAAATATCCCAGATATTTAGCTAACTTAGAAAATCCCTATATAGGATTAGTTGCTGCTTGCCTGAGAATTAATGCTGATAGAGAAGTACTATATTCAAATACAGTATCAAAAATTGCCATAACAAGCGTTGATCAAATAAAGGTTATAGCGAGGTCAGAAAATTGGCCTAAGTTATTTTTTGGTATAGTAAATAATCAATCTTATACTAGAGAAGAGCTAGTAAAAATAGCATATCAGTATATAGATTTTGTAAATTTTATAAGAAAAATACATAATAAATTAGCCCAATCTACTATAATTTATGCGATTTGTGGCGTGCTTGAGGATGAGGCAATATTAAATCGGTTTATTACTGATATACGTAGTGTGTTAGAAATAGAAGTTTTAAACTCCTTACTTTGCGATTTAGCTAAATATCGTCCAGGAAATTATTTAATACAACATATTTCTTGGTTATTGGCAAAAAATCAAGAAAGGGACATGTCTTTTAATATACTTTACAGCCATTTAAAGAAATTAGAAAAAGAATTTTTAGATACAGTAGGAGGGGGAGGTAGCAACCATGAGTCATTTAGTGAAAAAAATTTAGAAGTTAAAAATCAATTAAAGGCTACATTACTCCAAATGTTCAATAGATGTTTAGAGGATTTTCATATTAATGATGCAATTAGATATTCCCATTTATTGTTATTGAATGGAAACACCTCTCCAGATTTATTTGCAAAAATAGCAAGACTGGCAGAACTGAAATTTGATAGGTCGTCTGCATTTACAATAAGCACTTTTGCACGATTAATTAATGTTAATATTAACGTTAATATTGATATTAATGTTTATAATTCCAATACGGATCAAACTTTGACTTTATTAAAGAATTTAGCTTTAAATATTAGGATAAATTCTGTACATATTACCTCCTGTACATTTTCTATACAGCAAATTTTTAATCGAATAGAAAGCAACAAATGGGTTAATGTTTTCGAATCCATATTGTTACTTGATAATAATCAAGATTTAAAAAAGGCCACTGCTTATATTGTAATTGGTAAATATACAAAAGCTATTAAAATTCTCGAAAAGCTTATTGAAGCAAACAATAAGCCAGATATAGTAGATGTTTGGTATGCACAAGCACTTTCATATAATGGTGAACTACAAAAAGCTTTAGAAGTAATTAGAATGTCTAAAGAAAATTTAGAAACCACAGCAAAAATTAGAGAACACTTACGTTTGTGTATTTTACAAGGAGATTATTATACAGGATTAAAGCTTCTAGAACAAGCTACTGCAAAAAGATTTGATGTAGGTGAGATGTTAGAGCGTAAAATTTACCTTGGTAACCGTAAAATAAAGGAGGCGTTTGAGGCTTACACTCGAATAAAAATTGCTAAAATATTACAAGCTTGCTATAAAAATAAGTACTATTTGGGCAATGAAAGTGACTTAAAAAACAAGAAATTTTTACTGCTAAATACTTTTGGACCTGGGGATGAGATAAGATTTGCAAGTATTTATAATTTAATAAGAAAAAATTTACAATGCCCGAACATCAGTATTTGTTGTGATGCAAGATTATACACTTTGTTTTGCTCCTCGTTTCCAGAGCTTAACTTTATACCGACAAGCCGTGTTCGTAAAGGAGAAAAGTATGAAATAAATAAATACGATAAACTTCCAAATTCAGAACTATGTTTAGTAATTGATAATAATGGTGTATGTGCAATAGATGAAGCTGATAGAATTGCCTTAGTCTCAGATATGTTGCCAAAATGTTTAGAAAATGATCAGTCATTTCCTGGTGTCCCTTATCTACAGGCTAATAAGGATAAAGTAGCTTTATATCAAAAAGAATTAAATAAATATAAAAACAAACTAGTGGGAATAAGTTGGCGCAGTAGTTTAACAACATATTCTCGTGTAGAGCATTATTTAACAATTCAGGAAATTGAACCTATATTCCAAATCAATAATATACAGTTTGTTAATTTTCAGTATGATGAATGCGAAGAGGAGCTAAAATGGGTAGAGGAACGATACCCTAATAAGATCATTAATTTTGCTGAAATAGACCAATATAATGACTTTGATAGCGTTGCAGCATTAATGAGCTGTATGGACCTCATTATAGCGCCAGCTACTACAGTAGTTGAACTAGCAGGAGCTCTTGGGTGTAACACTTGGCTTTTATCTAACTCCTCGGAGTTATATTGGCGTAAAATTAATAGAGAAAAAACAGATATATGGCATAAGAATGTTACGCATGTCGAAGGAGAGATTTTAGGAAATAAAGCTAGTTTAGTTAAAGAATTGGTAAAAAAGTTAGAAGAATATTCTTTAATAGAATGTTGACTTTTCTTAAGAAATGCCTATAACTTTTTAATAAAAACTTGGTATATCTAAAATGAAAATATCTAAAAATTTGCCCCCTTTTATTATTGCTGAGATGAGCGGTAATCATAATCAAAGTTTGGAAAGAGCTATGCTGATAATTGAGGAAGCGGCCAAGGCCGGAGCTGATGCTATTAAATTTCAGACTTATACCCCTGATACCATGACTTTAAATTGCAGGAAAAAGGATTTTATGATAGATAATCCTAATAGTTTATGGTATGGTAAAAATCTATATGATTTATACCAAGAGGCTCATACTCCGTGGGAATGGCACGAATCCCTGTTTAAAAAAGCGAGAGAGCTTGGGTTGATACCATTTAGTACGCCGTTTGATTTAACTGCAGTCGATTTTCTCGAAACGCTAAAACCTGATCTTTACAAGATTGCTTCTTTTGAAATTACTCACCTCCCTTTAATTGAGAAAGTAGCTAAAACAGGTAAGCCTATTATCATATCCACTGGAGTAGCATCGGAAAATGATATTTCTGATGCCATTAATACTGCAAAAAATGCAGGAGCAACTAAAATTATTTTATTAAAATGCACTAGTGCATACCCAGCTGATGCTAATAATGCAAATTTACTTACTATACCTGACATGGCTCAAAAATTTGGTTTAGATATCGGATTATCTGACCATACTCTTGGAATTGGGGTGGCAGTAGCAGCAGTATCTTATGGGGCAGTTGTGATAGAAAAGCATTTTACCTTAAACCGTGAAAGTGGTGGGGTTGATAGTCAATTTTCTTTAACTCCTTCAGAATTTCGTTTATTAAAAGACGAAACTACTAGGGCTTGGAATGCAAAGGGTAAAGTAATATATGGTGGTACGGAGGCTGAACAATATTCTAAAGTGTTTCGCCAATCTATTTGGCCGACAAAAGATATAAAAGCTGGAGAAAAATTTTCTGCAGATAACGTTAAAATCTGCCGACCAGGATTAAGCCTTGAACCAAAATATCATAAAGGCTTGCTAGGAAAAAAAGCTAAAAGGGATATTTCTTTTGGAGAAAGGATACTTGATTCAGATTTTAAATAAATAGTTATTAACTTAATGTAAGTGTAGAAAAAAATGTTTAACGACAAGAGCATATTTATAACTGGTGGTACTGGTTCTTTGGGAAAGCAACTTATACAAACAATATTAGCTAACTACCACCCTAAAAGAATTATTGTATATTCAAGAGATGAGTTAAAACAATTCGAGATGCAGCAATCATATAATCACCCATGTATGAGGTATTTTATAGGAGACGTGCGTGATGAATCAAGACTTACATATGCAATGGAAGAGGTGGAATTTGTAGTACATGCTGCTGCATTAAAACAAGTACCAGCCGCTGAATATAATTCTATAGAGTGTATAAAAACAAACATCCATGGAGCTGAGAACGTAATTAAAGCTGCACTTGTAAATAATGTTTCAAGAGTAATAGCATTATCAACAGATAAAGCTGCTAACCCTATCAACTTGTATGGTGCTACTAAGCTAGTTTCTGATAAGTTATTTGTGGCTGCAAATAACATGACCGGTAAGCATAGGACAATTTTTTCGGTTGTAAGGTATGGGAACGTAGTAGGATCAAGAGGGTCTGTTGTTCCATTCTTTAGAGAGTTAGTTAAAAATGGCGCTCAAGAATTACCAATTACACACGAAAAAATGACTAGATTTTGGATTACCTTACAACAAGGGGTGAATTTTGTATTAAAAAGTTTTGAGCGTATGCAGGGAGGAGAAATCTTTATTCCTAAAATCCCTTCTGTTAGAATTGTGGATCTTGCAACTTCAATGGCTCCTGATTTAAAACAAACTATAATTGGAATAAGACCAGGAGAAAAACTTAATGAGATTATGTGTCCTGCTGATGATTCTCACTTAACTGTTGAATTTGAAGATCATTATACAATAATGCCTACAATTAATTTTCATTCTAAAAACTTCGATTACTTTAAAAACCATAAAGGAGAAAAAGGAACAAAAGTCAATTTAGGGTTTGAGTATAATTCTGGCAACAACCATCATTTTTTAACTGTTGATCAGCTTATAGAGCTTAATAAAAATATCTTTAATGATTTATAAGTTTCCTAAAAATCCTTTAAAAAAACAAGTGTTATGTATGGTGCAAAATTCATTCCTTACGGTAAGCATGATATATCAAGGGACGATATAAATGCTGTAGTAGAAGTTTTAAAAAGCGACTTTCTTACACAAGGTCCAGCTATAAAAGCTTTTGAGGATTCCATAGTTAAATATACCGGTGCTAAATATGCAGTTGCGGTAAATAGTAATACTTCAGGCTTGCACATTGCCTGTATAGTTTTAGGACTAAGTAAAGGCGATCTACTTTGGACCTCCCCTAATACTTTTGTTGCTTCCGCAAATTGTGGAAGGTTTTGCGGAGCTGATGTTGATTTTGTAGATATTGATTTGCAGACTTTTAATATTTCCATTACTGCCCTTAAAGAAAAACTGTATAACGCTAAAAAAGTTGGAAGGCTGCCCAAAATTTTAATCCCTGTACATATGTGCGGTACTTCTTGTGATATGGTAGAGATAAAAAAGCTTTCTGAAGAGTATGGTTTTAAAATAGTTGAAGATTCTGCGCATGCAATTGGTGGCAAGTATAATAATAAACCAGTTGGAAATTGTGAATACTCTGATATTTCTGTATTTAGCTTTCACCCAGTAAAAATTATTACTACCGGGGAAGGGGGAGTGGTTACAACTAACGACAAAAATATTTATAATAGATTACTAAGGCTTAGAACACACGGAATAACAAGAGAACAAGAATTCATGAAAAATGAGAGCCACGGTTCTTGGTATTACGAAATGTTAGAGCTTTCATATAATTACCGGATGACAGATATACAAGCCGCTCTTGGTTTAAGCCAAATGTCAAGACTTGATGAATTTGTACAAAAAAGGAATTATTTAGCTGCTAAATATATTGAGCTTTTTAAAAATACACCTATTAGGTTTCAGCAGATACCTAATAACTGCTATTCTTCATATCATTTATTTCCAATTTTGCTAGAAAATACAAACTCAAAAAAGGAAATATTTGAAGAGTTAAAAAAAGCGAATATAGGGGTAAACCTGCACTATATTCCTGTTTATCTCCATCCTTATTATTCGAGCCTAGGCTTTAAACCTGGGTATTGCCAAAATGCCGAAGAATATTATAAAAGAGTATTTTCAATACCATTATACCCAAAAATGTCAGAAGATGATATCGAATATATTGTTAATAAAATAGTACAAATGTGTGCTAAATATTCAAGCAAAAATTCTTAATTTATGCCTAAAAAAATAGTTATAATTCAAGCCAGAATGCGATCCACCAGGCTGTATGGTAAGGTGATGAAAAAGGTCTGTAATAAAACAATACTGGAACATGATATATTAAGAATTTCAAAATCAAAAACTATTGATGAAATAGTAATTGCTACTACTGATCACCCTGTAGATGATATAATTGTAGAACAAGCCAACAAACTCCAAGTAAAATTTTTTAGAGGAAATGAACATAATGTGCTTTCACGATATTATTTTGCAGCTCTTGACAATAATGCAGATATTATAGTTCGGATTACTTCTGATTGCCCATTATATGATTGGCAAGTCCTGGATAATATGATGGGGTACTTTGAAACGCACAATTTTGATTATTTATCCAATTCTTTAGAAAGAACCTATCCAAGAGGACTTGAAACTGAAATTTTTACTTTTAATTCGCTTGAAAAAGCTTATTTTGAAGCCAAAACAGATAGCGAACAGGAGCATGTAACCCCTTATATTTGGCAAAATCCAAACCTCTTTAAACTTCAAAATTGGCAAGCTAAAATTAATAATTCACACCATCGGTGGACTCTAGATACTGAAGAAGACTTTCTGCTGATTAACACTATATATAAACATTTATATCCTAAAAACAATTATTTCACTACTGACGATATACTAGGGTTATTTGAAGCCATACCGAATTTATTCCAGATAAATTCCCATATAGAGCAAAAAAAACTTTAGATATGAAAGTGCTGTTTAGGACGGATTCATCAAAGCAAATCGGCACTGGTCATGTATTACGCTGTCTAAACCTTGCTCAAAAACTTAGATCATATGGTCATGAAGCAAGGTTTGTATGCCGGGATTTAGAATCTAATATTGTAGATTCAATTATTAATTATGGTTTTAAAGTTTTTCTTCTAAAAAAGGATAAATTAAATCGCGAAAATAATAATGAACTGTTCCATAACTCTTGGCTTGAAACAAGCTGGGAAAATGATGCACAAGAAACTATAAACGTTTTGGATGAGTATCAAGCTGACTGGGTTGTTGTAGATCATTATGCTATTGATTATAAGTGGGAAAATATGGTAAGAGGTGCAGCAAATGCTAAAATTTTTGTTATTGACGATCTAGCTGACAGAAGACATAATTGCGAAGCAATTTTAGACCAAAACGTCCTTTTAGCTCAAGATATCCAATACAAAGATTTGATTCCTAAAAATTGTAAAAAGTTTTTAGGCCCAGAATACGCTCTCATAAAAGAAGATTTTTGGATTGAGCGTAAAGCTAATCTCCTAAATAATACCGCTTTTATTTTTTTTGGTGGTATCGATCTTCCAGGAGCAACGTTAAAGGTGCTACAAGTATTAATAAATATTAATTTTACTGGTAAAGTAAATGTAGTATGTGGTAGCCCTAACCCCAAGATCAAGGATATTCAAGAGGTTTGTAGAAACAATAAAAATTTTAAACTTTTTATTAATACCAACAACGTAGCAAACATTATCTCTAACTGCTCATTTGGTATTGCTGCTGGTGGAGTTAATACATGGGAACGTTGTGCCCTTGCACTTCCTACTCTTGTATTTTCAATAGCTCCAAATCAAGAAAAAATTTCTCAAGATTGCGAAAAAGCAAATCTTTGTAGATACGCAGGCCCAATCGAAAAACTTAGCCAAGACAGAATAAAGGATTTTATTGAAAATAAGAGCCAACATCAATCAATTGCTGCTAGTTGTTTGATGAAGTTTAAAAATAGCAAAATAAACTATTTACTAACAGAGTTAAATTTTATTTAAAACGTTAGGTATAGGAAAATTCAAACTAACTTATAAAAAGTTTAGAGGTTTTAGGCTATTAAATAAAGCTGACTCTAAGTTTGGACCTCCTCAATTCTTATATTAAATAATTTCGCAACAACCCAGTATACCTCTTTTGAAACTGGACTATAATATAAAAAAGATGCTAGTATGCTTAATTTAAGCATATGAAATATAATCAAATTAGAGAATTAAGAGAAAAGGAATTCAGGCGATTAACCGGAGTAAAGAAAGCTACCTTTTCAAGGATGGTAGATATTCTGCGGGAAGCGGATGAACGTAAGAAGTCGAAGGGAAGGACGCAAAAGAATAAGATAACTATAGAAGACCAACTGCTAATGACCTTAGAATACCTTAGATAATATCGAACATATTTTCATGTAGGGCAAAGTTACGGGATTAGTGAAGGTTCGGTATATAAAGGTATCAAGGGGAAAAATACTTTAATCAAACACCCTGATTTTGCGTTACCTGGACGTAAAGCACTATTAAAGAACGAAACGGATTATGAAGCTGTTCTTATTGATGCAACGGAAAGCCCAATAGAGAGAACCAAAAAAGCAAAAGCGGTACTATTCTGGAAAGAAAAAGAGACATACGTTAAAGACCCAGTTGATAGTAAACAAGAAAACGCAGAGAGTAATATTTACGGATTTTTCGAATGGGAAGCGGGATGATTTTAGATTATTTGTAATGCCACGGTGAACCCGGCTTGCAAAAAGGTTAGTTTTATAGGATAATATTCCAAGGGAGGAGGTCTGTAATTTTTTTATGGTTATAATCCTGGATGGTAG
Organism: uncultured Rickettsiales bacterium; assembly: GCA_903828265.1. Classification (GTDB taxonomy): domain Bacteria; phylum Pseudomonadota; class Alphaproteobacteria; order Rickettsiales; family Rickettsiaceae; genus Megaera. Next base: position 37 of record CAIKLL010000091.1, on the reverse strand, counting down.
CTAGTACCTTCTGCAGGTATAGATGTGGGTTGATGTT
>CAIKLL010000090.1 GCA_903828265.1 uncultured Rickettsiales bacterium | reverse complement strand
ACTTATCTCAAGAACTTCTTGACGATATAGAACAGAGAATGAATAATCAGCCCAGAAAATGCCTTGGTTACAGAACACCTACCGAGGTCTTTCATAATCGCAAATTGCAGTATGTTGCGCTAGATTATTGAATTCGCCTTAACTTAAGATTTTAATTTTTTAGCATTATTCTTAACTGTATATATGGCTCTAACTATTGACAACATACTAGTCCTCTATTATGTTCGAGGTTTATTTATTTTAAAGAAATAATATGATCGAATTTAAACCAGATAAATTGAAATTAAGTGCTTTACAGTATGTAAAGTGCTATGAGCAAATGCTGCTTATTCGTCGTTTTGAAGAGAAGTGCAGTCAGTTTTATGGAATGGGTTTAATAGGGGGGTTTTGCCATTTATATATTGGCCAAGAAGCTGTAATTATGGGTTTTGAATTTGCTAAGCAGAAAGGCGATAGTATGATTACTAGCTATCGTGACCATGCCCATATAATCATGTCTGGTATCGACCCAAAATTCGTGATGGCGGAACTTACCGGTAGAGCTTCTGGATGCTCTAAAGGTAAAGGTGGTTCAATGCACATGTTTGATATTCCAGGAAAATTTTATGGTGGACATGGTATTGTCGGAGCACAAGTGCCTATAGGAACAGGACTTGCCTTTGCTGAGAAATATAATGATACTAAAAATGTTTGCTATACTTTTTTAGGTGATGGAGCTGTAAATCAAGGACAGGTCTATGAAGCTTTTAATATGGCTTCCTTGTGGAAATTGCCTGTAGTTTACATCATTGAAAATAATGAATATTCAATGGGGACAGCAGTCAAAAGATCTACTTCTATGGTAGAATTATATAAAAAAGGCGAATCATTCGGTATAAATGGTATTCAAGTAAATGGTATGGATGTTGATGCTGTGTATAATGCTGCAGTTTTTGCATCTGATTATGCAAGGTCTGGTGCTGGACCAATAATTGTTGAAGTAAAGACATATAGATTTAGAGGGCATTCAATGTCTGACCCTGCCAAATATAGAACCAAAGAAGAGGTGGAGCAGTATAAGGGGCGCGATCCATTAACCGATGTTAGAAATATTATAACAGATAATAAATATGCAAGTGAGGAAGAATTAAAAGCTATAGAGAAAAAAGTTAAGTTAAAAATAGCAGAAGTTGAAGAGTTTGCTAACTCAGAGCCTTTACCGAATGAAAGCGAGTTGTTTACAGATATATATAAATAAAAAGGTGCATGTATGGCAGAAATAACAGTTAGGGAAGCTCTGCAGCTGGCGATGAAAGAGGAAATGCAGAGAGACGAAAGAGTTTTTATTCTTGGGGAGGAAGTAGCAGAGTATCAAGGAGCATATAAAATAACTCAAGGTCTACTTCAGGAATTCGGGTCAAAAAGAGTAATAGATACTCCAATTAGTGAACATGGATTTACAGGGCTTGCTATTGGAGCGGCTTTTGGAGGGCTCAGGCCGATAGTTGAATTTATGACTTTTAATTTTGCAATGCAGGCTTTTGATCAGATAGTTAATTCGGCAGCTAAAACGAATTATATGTCTGGAGGGCAACTTGGTTGTCCAATAGTTTTTAGGGGACCAAATGGAGCAGCAGCCCGTGTTGCTGCCCAGCATAGTCAAAATTTTGCTGCCTTATATTCTCATATACCGGGACTTAAAGTAATAGCTCCTTACAGTGCCGAAGATGCAAAAGGGCTATTAATAAGTGCGATTAGGGATGATAATCCGGTGATTTTTTTAGAAAATGAAATAATGTATGGTAGAAGTTTCGAAGTACCGGATGTTATTGAACCACTTCCTATCGGTAAAGCACGAATAGTAAAAGAAGGGGACGATATAACAATTTTAGCTTTTTCCCTGCAAGTCGGGATGGCAATCGAGGCGGCAAAGATTTTAGCAGAAGAAAATATTGATGCTGAAATAATAGATTTAAGAACAATAAAACCGCTAGATATTGAAGCTATATTAGAATCAGTGCGCAAGACTAATCGCCTAGTCTGCGTTGAAGAAGGGTGGTTTTTTGCTGGAATTGGTGCAACTATTAGCTCTATAGTAATAAAAGAAGCTTTTGATTATTTAGATGCTGCTCCAGAGGTGGTTTCAGGAAAAGAGGTGCCATTACCGTATGCCGAGAATCTTGAGAAGATGTCCTTGCCGACGGTAGAAGAGATAGTAGCTGCTGCAAAAAGAGCATGTTATAGGTAATTTCCAGAGTAATTTTGATAAAAGGTTTATATGCCAATAAAAATTTTAATGCCGGCACTATCGCCGACCATGACCGAGGGAAACCTTGCTAAATGGGTCAAAAAAGAGGGAGAAAAAATTTCTGCAGGAGAGGTAATTGCAGAAATCGAAACTGATAAAGCTACTATGGAAGTAGAAGCCGTAGATGAGGGGATAATCGCAAAAATTCTTGTTCCGGAAGGAACTGAAGGAGTACAGGTTAATTCGCTAATTGCTGTTCTAGTTGAAGAAGATGAACAAGATGCTGATTTAGATACTTTTATTGCCAAATTCAGTACCTCTCAAAAACCGGTCGAAAAAATTGTTGAGGAGAAAACGGGAGAGCCTGACAAGATGAAACCAGCAAGTATTTCTGCTCCTACTAGTACCTCTGTTCAAGGTGTAAGTACAAATAAGCGAATATTCGCTTCACCTCTTGCTAAAAGAATTGCTGCTCTGGAAGGAATATCTTTGTCTAATATTATGGGTTCTGGTCCATACGGACGCATAATTAAAAATGATGTTTTATCTGCTGCTAAAAATAGTAAAGGGACTATAAGAAGGGATAATGAGGAATATCGTTTGGTGCCTAATAATAATATGCGCAAAGTTATTGCTAAGAGATTGCTTGAATCCAAGCTTACCGTGCCACATTTTTATCTTTCAATAGAATGTGTAATGGATTCGGTACTTAATGCTCGCGCGCAGATCAATTCTAGTTTCGATAGTGATAAAGATAAAAGATTATCGGTAAACGATTTTATTATTCTAGCTTGTGCAAAAGCTTTAAAGGAAGTGCCTACAGCAAATGCAAGCTGGACTGATAGTGCCATTAAGCTCTATAATAATGTCGATATTTCTATAGCTGTAGCGATTGAAGGAGGGCTTATTACTCCGATTATTAAGAATGCCGATCAGAAAGATATCGTTAAGATTTCAACTGAAATGAAAGATTTAGCGAAAAGAGCGAGGGAAAGTGCTCTTGCCCCTGAAGAATTTCAAGGGGGAGGGTTTAGTATTTCTAATTTAGGGATGTATGGAATTAAAAGCTTTAGTGCTATTGTTAACCCACCGCAAGGTTGTATTATGGCTGTAGGAATGAGTTCAAAGCGCCCGGTAGTAATCGATGATAAAATAGAGATAAGAACTATTATGGACGTTACGCTCTCTTGTGATCACCGGGTAGTGGACGGTGCAGTCGGCGCGGAGTTTTTGGCTGCTTTTAAGAAATATATCGAAGCTCCGATTCTAATGTTTGTCTAGTAAAATCTTTTAAGGAGGGCCAGAATTTATGGAAAAATTTGATGTAATAGTTATTGGCGGCGGTCCTGGCGGTTATGTTGCAGCTATTAGGGCATCTCAATTAGGTCTAAAAACAGCAGTAGTTGAAAAAGAGCATCTAGGGGGTATTTGCCTTAATTGGGGATGCATACCTACTAAAGCTTTGTTAAAATCTGCTGAATTATTGCAAAAAATAAAACATGCAGAAGAATTTGGCATTTTTACTGAAAAAACTGGTTTTGATATAAAGAGAATTGTTAATCGTTCACGTAATATCTCAGCTAAACTAGTCGGAGGTATTAAGGGGCTATTGAAAAAAAATAAAGTAACAGTTTTTGAAGGGAGTGCCAAAATCATTAGCTCTAAATCAGTTGTAGTTGAAGGTAAAGACCAAAAAGTATCTTTAGAAGCCAAAAATATTATTATTGCAACAGGGGCTCGGCCAAGAATCTTGGAAGGGTTTGAACCGGATGGTAAGAATGTGTGGACTTATAGAGAAGCTTTAATGCCGGAATCAGTTCCAAAATCTATAATTGTTGTCGGCTCAGGAGCTATAGGGATTGAATTTGCATCTTTTTATAATGCTCTTGGCGTTGAGGTAACTGTACTTGAAGCAGCACCGCAAATTTTACCTATGGAAGATGAAGAAATATCAGCTATTGCAAAAAAATCTTTTGAATCAAAAGGTATAAAATTTTATACAGACATTAAACTAGAAAGTAAAACAATTAATAATAAAAAAGTAAAAGTTGAATTCTTGCATAATGGTGCTAAAAAGTCCTTAGATGCAGAAGTGTTATTGATGGCTGTAGGAATAACAGCTAATACCGAAAATCTAGGTTTGGAAAATACGAAGGTAAAACTTGATCGCGGTCATATAGCTACTAGTGGTGTATGCCAGACAGCTGAAGGAAATATTTATGCAATCGGAGATGTTGCGGGCGCTCCATGGCTTGCTCATAAGGCTAGTCATGAGGGAATAATTGCAGTAGAGCACATTGCCGGTAAGAAGCCACATGAGTTAAATAAATTAAATATTCCCGGCTGTACTTATTCTACGCCACAAATAGCAAGCGTGGGAATGACCGAAAAGATTGCTCTAGCTGCTGGTTATAAATTAAAAATAGGTCGTTTTCCGTTTTATGCCAATGGTAAAGCGTTGATTTTGGGTGATACTGAAGGTGTTATAAAAACAATTTTTGATGCTAGAACAGGTGAATTATTAGGAGCGCATATGATCGGCTCTGATGTGACAGAACTAATACATGGTTATGTAATTAGTAAGTCTATGGAAGGAATAGAACTTGACTTTATTGAAGCAATTTTACCACATCCTACTCTTTCTGAGATGTTACACGAATCAGTTTTACAAGCATATGATAAGCCAATTCATATATAATCTAGACTTCATTATTTGGATTATAAAAGGAGAGAGAAAGAATGGCCGACGAGTTACGCTTATTACAAATATTAAATGCACGGTTTCTACATGATCTTTCCAGTTCCATCGGGACAGTTTATAATTGTTTAAGCTTAATTGATACAGATAATAAGGATATCGGTAACAAAGCTAAGCTCTTGGCTATTGAAGAATCTAGTAATTTAACAAGAAAGATTAAAGTTTTTCGGGGAGTTTATGCCTCTCCAGACGGCGATGAAAAAATGAGTATTGTTTATTTAAAAAAATTATTGCAGGATTTTTTTTCAAATAATAGTAAGTTAAAATTAGATTTAAAGTTTGAAACAGGGGTTTTATATTTAGAAAGTTTCCTTGCAAAAGCTTCTTTATGTTTAGTTATGATCATTTCCGAAGCTAGTATACTTGGCGGTAAGCTGGCTTTTTTTTGTGGTAACGACCAGGGTAATAATTTTATAAAAATAACAGTGGAGAGCAAGGATTTAAAATTGAACGATGAAATTTGGGATATATTAAACGGTAAAAAGAATAAAGAAATTAATATTAAAAATTGTCGTGAATTTTATATCCGCAATTTATGTAACAAGAGTGGGTATAAAATTATTTCTAATAAGAAAGAAAATAGCTTAGGATGCGAGTTTCTTAAGGTCTGAGGCTTTATAATACATAAAGATTTATAATAGAGGGAAATTTGTATGGCTAGATACAGAAAAGAAACCGATTCAATTGGTGAGATTGAAGTTAGTGAAGAAGTATACTGGGGAGCGCAAACACAAAGATCTCTAAATAATTTCAAAATTGCAGCTCAAAAAATGCCAGAAGAAATAATTAAGGCACTTGCAATTTTGAAAAGATGCGCAGCGTTAGTTAATTCTAAAATCGGTAAATTGGATCCTAAAATAGCAGAAGAAATAGTAAAAGCTGCCGATAGAATTGTTGCTGGTCAGCTAAATGATAATTTTCCTTTAGTAGTTTGGCAAACCGGTTCTGGGACTCAAACTAACATGAATATGAACGAGGTTTTAGCCTCTATTGCGAATGAAAGATTAACAGGCAGGAGAGGTGGAAAATCGCCGGTACATCCAAACGATCACGTCAATATGGGACAATCTTCAAATGATTCCTTTCCAACCGCAATGCACATTGCAACAGTTATTACTACTTATGAAAAACTAGTTCCAGCTTTAAATAGATTACATCAAAGTCTTAACGCTAAAGCAAAAGCATGGAGTAAAATAGTTAAAATAGGTAGAACTCATTTGCAAGATGCAACTCCTATTACATTAGGGCAAGAATTTTCCGGATATGCTGCTCAAATTAAATATTCTTTAACAAGAATAGAACAATCTTTAGCAGGAGTACATTACCTCGCTCAAGGTGGTACGGCTGTTGGAACTGGAATTAATTGCCATGAAAGTTTTGCAGAAGAATTTGCCGAAGAAGTGGCAAAATATACTTCTTATAAATTTAAAACAGCAAGAAATAAGTTTGAAGCTTTAGCTTGTAATGATGCGCTGGTGGAATTTTCCGGTTCACTTAATACTCTTGCCGTGAGCATGATGAAAATAGCAAATGATATTAGGCTACTTGCTTCGGGACCTCGAAGCGGTATAGGGGAGCTTAATTTACCGGCAAATGAACCAGGTTCTTCAATTATGCCAGGTAAAGTAAATCCTACCCAGTGTGAGGCTATGACTATGGTAGCTGCCCAGGTAATGGGAAATCACGTAGCAGTTACGATTGGAGGCTCTAATGGTCATTTAGAGCTAAATGTTTTTAAACCTCTTATCATTCAGAATGTGCTCCATTCTATAAATTTATTGGCTGATGCAATTACCAGCTTTGTTGATCATTGTATAGATGGTATGGAACCGAATCGTGACAGAATAAAGACTCTTATGGATCAGTCATTGATGCTTGTAACTGCTCTAAATCCTCATATTGGTTATGATAAGGCTGCAATGATTGCTAAAAAAGCGTATAAAGAAGGCTTATCTCTCAAAGAAGCTGCTATTCAGCTCAACTTCATTTCAGAGCAGGATTTTGATAAATTTGTTGTTCCAGAGCATATGGTTGGTAAGATTTAAATTACTAGCTGTAGGAGCCTTTTTATTTATATGAGAAACTCTGTTAACTATGGGGCAAAATTTCTAACCTCAACCTAGTATTGAATTGTAGGGGGTGACTCGATAAGACAACTATCTTTCTCTCTTAACTTTTTAGTCTTCTGAGTATCTCTTCTCTAGTTAAAAGAGGGAGTAAATTTTTTAGTTCTGGTCCATTATTCATACCGGTTAAAGCAAGCCTGAGAGGCATAAATAACTCTTTTCCTTTTTTTCCAGATTTTTCAGAAATTAATTTAGTCCAATTAGTCCATGTATCCTGGTTAATAATTTGAGGTAAAGTTTCGGCAGCTATAATCAAAATATTGCGATCTGTAATTTCCACTCTTTTAGGATTTGTATAAATTTCCCACCACTCCTTAATATCAGAGAGTTTTTGTAGATTCGGCCTTACGGCAATCCAGAATTTTTCATCTATCTGATCAATAGCGAGTTGATGAAGACTTTCTTTAACATCTTGATATTCAAGGTGGATAACTAGTTTGTGATTAAGAGTTTCTAGCTCTTCAGGTAAATATGTTGTAGGACTTTTTGAATAAGTTGAAATATCAAATTTATCTAATAACTGTTTTAGACTGTAGGTTGGTACCACATTGTGCGAGGAGCCAACTAATGCAAAAAAGCTATTTATTGCCATCGCTTCTAATCCTTTATTATCCCGAAGATTTGCAATATCGAAACCTCCTTCCCGTTTTGAAATTTTATCATCTTTAGCTTTAACCAGGCTTAAATGCGCGAAATCCGGAGCTTTTACTCCGAAAGCTTCAAACATTTGGATTTGAATAGCTGTATTACTGACATGATCTTCGCCGCGGATAATGTGGGAAATTTCATAATCAATATCGTCGATAGTAGAACATAACATATAAGTCATAGTACCATCACCGCGGATGATAATAGGATCACTTAGGTTACTCCCCTGGTAGTTTATGATTCCTTTTACCATATCATGCCATTTTATTTCAGAATCTTGAATCATAAACCTATAATGCGGTTTTCTACCCATTTTCTCATAAGCAGTTATTTGATCCCGACTCAGCTTTAAAGAAGCTCTATCATATATAGGTGGTAAACCGCGAGATAACTGAAGTTTCCTTTTAATAGCTAATTCTTCAGGGGTCTCATAACATGGATATAGTCTTCCGCTTTGTAAGAGCTTTTCCTTAGCGATTAGATAATTATTTAACCTGCTATTTTGGTTAAAGCTTTCATCCCATTCTAGGCCAAGCCATTTTAGATCTCTAATAATTGCATTTTTATATTCTTCAGTACTTCTCGTAATATCAGTATCATCAATTCTGAGGATAAATTTGCCGTTATATTTTCGGGCATATAACCAGTTAATAAGAGCAGTTCGTGCATTTCCTATATGTAAAAACCCGGTAGGGGAAGGAGCAAATCTAGTAATAACTTTTTTCATATAAAAATGTTTTTTATTTATTCTTAATAATTTTATCTGCTCTTAATTATTGCCTTTTAAATTGCTGGATAGGGAAAATGATAAAAATCTAGCTGTGCAGGCATCGTAATCTAGTTGTATTATAACTGTCAATAAATAAATGCAGGGTATTTTTATATATAATTTTCTAAAAAATCGTTTTATTATTCCATATTTTCAATTTCTAGCCACTGATGTATTTTGTTATCAAGAAGCTTCTTGTTTTCTTCAAGCTTTTTAGAATAGTCGTAAAAAGTTTCAGGATTTTTGAAGTATAAATCACCCTGCATTAATTTTGTTTCAAGGGCTACAATATTATTTTCTATTTCTTCAATTTCTTTCGGTAGGATCTCCAGTAACCTTTGATACTTATAGCTTAGCTTTGTACTTTTCTTTGAATTTTCCAAATTAACGGTATCAATTTTCTTTTTTTCTTTATTGTCGGTTTTTAAATTAAAAGTATTATCTATTTTGTAATATTTTAAGTAATCTTCATACCCTCCATAAAGATCTACAATTGTATCTCCTGTAAAAACTAAGGTTCTGGTAACTAATCTTTCTAGAAAATCTCGATCATGGCTAACAATCATTAAGGTACCGTCATATTCGGCAAGTATTTCAAGTAACATCTCTAGGCTATCAGTATCTAGATCATTGGTTGGTTCATCTAGAATCAAAAAATTGCCTGGAGAAATCAGTACTTTGGCAAGTAGTAGCCTATTTGCCTCTCCTCCGGATAAAGTAGATACCTTATCATTGAGAATCCGTGGATCAAACATGAAATTCTTTAAATAACCGGCAACATGCATGGTTTGATTTTTTAAAAAGACTTGATCTCCTCTATTAGGGCAAAGGGTTAGTTTAATAGTGTGATCCTTATTTAGCTCTGTTCTATATTGATCAAAATAAGTTATTTCGAGATTAGCTCCATGTTTAACTTTTCCTTCTATGGGGGTCAAATCTTTGGTAAGAATTTTTATTAATGTTGATTTTCCTGAACCGTTTGGTCCAATAACTCCGATTTTTTCTCCTTTTTTTACTTTAAAACTAAAATTATGAAAAATGTTTTTCGATTCATAATTAAAAGAGATATTCTCAGCTTCTATAATAAATTGGGACTTTTTGGCTTCTTGAGTAAGTTCAATCTGTAATTTTGTCTTAGCATCTCTTAGCTTTGTATGGTGAATTCTTAAACTGTCTCGCAACCTATGTAAATTTGCCAATCTTTTTTGATTTCTTTTTCTTCTTGCGGTAACCCCTGTATTGAGCCAGTCTTTTTCCATTTCCAATTTACGGGTCATTTTCCGAAGGGTGGCTTCCTCTTCTGTGATAATTTCCTCCCGCCACTGGTCATAATGCTTAAATCCCTTATTTGATTTTCTAAGATTAGCTCTATCTATCCACCACACTTTATTAGTTGTGTTTTCTTGGAAAGCTCGATCATGGCTAATACAAACAATTGCCCCGGCATATGACTTTACATATTCTTCAAGCCATTCAATTGCAGTAATATCTAAATGGTTAGTTGGTTCATCTAGCAATAGAATGTCTGGTTGGTCTACAAGAGTTTTTGCAAGAAATGCCCTACGAATTTGTCCACCAGAGCAATTCTTTAATTTTAAATCTCCATTGATTTGTAATTTTTTGAGAATAATATCTGCAAGATATCTGTTTTCCTCTGGCTTTTTTACTCCTTCTAAAACGAATTCGTATATACTGTAATTAGTTTTAGTAATAACATCTTGTTTTAAATAACCGATATTAGTTAACGGGTCTTTAAATAATTCTCCACTATCGAGTTCGTATTCTCCTGCCATTACCTTCATTAGGCTGGATTTTCCTGAGCCGTTTCTGCCTACTAAACAGATTTTATCTCCCGGATATACATATAACTCCAGTGAGGAAAGGACAGTTTTATCGGCAAAACTTAAATTACCGTCTTTAATATAAAAAATAGGTGTCATCGTATAAATATTTGGTATAAAATTAGCAGGACTTTTTTATATAATAATAGGGCAAGTTACATTGAAAATTAGTTTTTATAATAATGAATAAATAAATTCAGAAATTT
>CAIKLL010000089.1 GCA_903828265.1 uncultured Rickettsiales bacterium | reverse complement strand
ATCTGCCTTCAGTACGAGAGGACCGAGGTGGACGTACCTCTGGTGTACCAGTTGTCGCGCCAGCGGCATAGCTGGGTAGCTAAGTACGGACGGGATAACTGCTGAATGCATCTAAGCGGGAAACCCACCTTAAAACTAGACTTCCCTATCAGAGCCGTGGAAGACCACCACGTTGATAGGCCAGGTGTGAAAGCATGGCAACATGTGAAGCTAACTGGTACTAATAGCTCGATTGTTTTATTTTGCTGAAAACTATGAGTTTACACTTTGTATGTAGTGTTAACTTTGTACAAATCAGTATAGGTAATTATAAAAGTTTTTATTCTTTGTTAATAGATGTCGTTTATCATGACAAAAATCTAAAATAAGTAATACATACTTGTTTTAAGTTTTTTTAGAACTTAGTTGTCATGATAAACGACATACACATATTTAAGTAATACGACATTAAAAGTTTGTATTGCTAGCTTGGTGGTTATAGCGTGGGTGAAACACTCGATCCCATTCCGAACTCGGAAGTGAAACCCCACAGCGCCAATGGTACTTTGCTTTAAAGCACGGGAGAGTAGGTCGCTGCCAAGCTTGCAATGCAAACTTTTTTTTATGCGTTGTAGTTCAATCCATGGTTATAATAAATATAGCTAATACAATTTAATCAAATCTAGGGTCGTGTCTAAAAATATGAAAAAAGGTAAGCAATTTAATGAATTTAGAGTATTTGTATCACAGGGCGACTGGAATGGGTATAAGGATCTTGTTTCTAAAAAAAATCATGCTTTATACGTTGAGCTAAAAAGCAAAATTCCTTTATTAGAGAGGGTGGATAAACTTTGCACCAGTAAAGTTAAGAGGAAGAGAATTTATGGTAATGTTATTTTCACATTTTATCTTTTGTTAATATTTGGTTTAACTTTTATAATAACTGATAACCAATTAATACAATGCATACTATTTGCTATTACACCAATCTTTAATATTCAAATACCATTGCTATTTATTTTATTAAGGCAAGAGAGGATGAGTAAAACCAAAACATGGTTTTTTTTGATGCCAAGGGGAATTGCTATTGTTGTAAAACATGTATGGTATATGTGTGAAATTTTAGGTATGTTTCTGTGGAAAAATAGGACATAAAAAGGAGCCTTACTTATCTATATTTTTAGAGTTGTTTCCTGGAGTTATACCATTAGCTCGGTTTATACTTTTGTGGTCTATTGGTTATTTAAAGATCTGAAATTTGAAAATTTGTTTATTTTGGGGCTGTTTCTTCTACCTTTGGCTTTTTTGTCTGTTTGGGTAAATCATTATTTTGTGTACAAAGAATTTCTCAGCAAACTTAAATTCATTGTACTCAACAAGAGGTTGAGCTATTTATTCTTTTTCTTGATGAGTTTTATAACCTTTTTTGCTTTACTGCAGTTAAATATTGATTATAGTGGTTATAAGGCTTTGAAGATTAAAGGAATTGTTCTAGTCTATTCCTGTGTATTAATCTTTATTGAATTAGCTTTTTCTGATAAGCACTATTGTTATCAATGTGGAAAGGAAATAAACAGCTGAAACTTTTAACTCTAAAAGGTTTATTTAAGTATAAAGAATTTTATTGCAGTAGGGTAAATCAAAGTAATTATATTTTTCCAGGTATACTACTTACCGGTAAAATCGGGGAATACGTTATAAATAGCGATGGATAATAGAAGAATTATATATTTTACAGCAAAAATTACTGAATAAAGATTAGGTTATTTACTCAAATTCTTTTCGGCTGTTGAAAAAGTATATTATTGTCGTACAATAAGAGCTAGCGATTTCCCAATAAATCTGTTTCCACCTGTCATGGCGAGCGATCATCGGGAGCGTGGCCATCCAGAACGAGAAAAATAAACCATGAAACAACCAGCTGTTTATATTATGGCAAGTTGCCGAAATGGTACTCTTTATACGGGAGTGACTTCAAATTTAATAAAACGAACATATGAGCATAAACATTCGCTTATAGATGGTTTTAGTAAAAAATATTCTTGTAAATTGCTAGTATTTTATGAAATTCATGAGGATATGGAATTAGCAATTTTAAGAGAAAAACAGATTAAAGGTGGATCGAGAAAGAAAAAGTTGGATTTGATAGAAAAGGTGAACCAGAATTGGCAGGATTTGTACGATAATATTATTGAACTGGATGGCTACGCTCCCGATGATCGCTAGCCATGACGTTTTTTTTTATCCATAGTTTTAAGTTATAACTAATATCCATTTTTTTAACCCCATGAAAACGACTCTTCCTAAAAATTCTTTAGTAATCAAAGACAGGCTGGATGCTATTGTTTAGGAAATTTTGGCTGGGTCGAGGGATCAGGTGGCGATGATTATCCTTTTTGGTTCTTATGCTAAAGGGACGTGGGTGCGGGACTGGTACGTTGAAGGGCATATAACTTACAGCTATGAAAGTGATCTGGATATTCTGATGGTAACTAAAAGCCCAAAATATCGAGGGCTTAAAGGTGCATCTTTTGAGTCTGATCTAACTAAACGCTTAGAACGCAAAGGGTTAAGAGGGAAGACATTCGGAGCACCTTGGGTAACTTTTGTTGTTGAGCCGATAAAATATCTTAATCAGCAGCTTGAGAAGAGCCAGTATTTTTTCTCAGATATTAAAAAAGAGGGGATATTACTTTATGATAGCGGCGAATTTACCTTAGCTGAACCTAAAGACTTAAACTGGGAAGAGAGAAGGCAAATAGCTAAAGAGGATTTTGATCAGTGGTTTTATAGAGGTACCGAGTTTTTGATAGATACCCGAAATGCTTTTGAACGTAATAATTTAAATCTCAGTGCATTTTATCTTCATCAGGCAACTGAAAGTTTTTACTCTGCAATTCTGCTGGTATTTACTGGTTATAAACCAAGGCTGCATGATATTGAAAAGCTTGGTAGTCTAGCTAGTAATTACAGTGATGAACTGCTCAAAATATTCCCTCGGGATACTAAAGAGCAGGAAGAAAGATTCATTCTGCTTAAATTAGCTTATACTGAGGCCCGTTATAATAAAAACTATAAAATCACCGAAGAACAACTAGTTTATTTGATTAAAAGAGTAGAGAAGTTAAAATCAATAACAGAAGAAATTTGCACAGACTGGATTAACAGGCAAAACCCTCTCTAGCAGAAAATCTAAATTATTCTGACTGCATCTACCAAAAAAACTGAAAATCTAATCTTCTTTAAATCGAGGCATCAGGCCTAACTAAGCCGAAGTAGCTAACCTTGCAAAATTAACATAAAAAATTTAACTTGAAAAAATTCCATGCTAAAACACTTTAAAAAACTTTAGAATTATAGCTTATTTATGTACCATCACAGGTAAATCTGATACAAAATCTGCTATTATGTTGCGTAAATTTTTTCTTGCCTTTCTGGTGCTGTTTCTGGCTGCAGCGGTTACGATAGTTGTTTGCGGTATATATTTATATAATTCATATCTTCTTCAGAAAGAATTAATAAGTATAATTAACGAAGTAGATATCGCAGCTTTTTCGAAGGATATAGATTTATCGACTGATAAAACAGTACAGTGCCAGCAAAACATACCCGGTAACGTCTGGCTTATTTCTTATGCTGACGGAGGCAAAGTTCACTTGGCAAATCAGCGTGCTTTAACAGCGAGTGCGCTAAATAAATGTATTGATTTTTATAAACCATATAACAGAAAACATATAGCATCTTCTTATGTTAAGGCTCATGAAAATATTTTCTCACAAAAAAAAGGAGCAGGATATTGGTTATGGAAACCTTATATAATTCTTGAAACACTTGAGGAAATCCCAGAAAATGACATTCTTTTATATGCTGATAGCGGTAGTGCTATTGCTAAACCAATCGATTCATTAGTTAATAAGCTTGAGAATGGTAACGATATTCTTGTATTCCAGAATAAGCACACTAATAGGGGGTATGTAAGAAGAGATTTGCTAACTGCTATGGGTATGAACAACGATTTTATTTTAGATTCCTATCAATTACAGGCTAGTTTTATCTTGATTAAAAATACTAACAATGCACGCGAATTCATTAGAAAATGGCTAAAATGGTGTGAAAAAGAAGAAGCATTAACAGATAGTGATAGTTTTATTGAGGAGTATTATTACAATACTTCACATCGGCATGATCAGGCTATACTAACTTTACTTTATTTGCAAAATCCTCAAGGAGTTATTGTAAAGCCAAAAGAAGAGTTAAAGGAATATTTTCTACACCATCGTCGTAGATGGCTTAACTATGATTTGTTATTTTTGCTTAAAAATAAATTAAATGAAAATAAAAATTTCTAATAATAAATCAAGTGATTGATTTATTAAGTTTTATCTAATAATATCATAGTTTATTAACTATTATTTAAAATTTTTTTGATCTAGGAGGGGAAAGACTATGTCAAAAAAAACAGATAAAGGTATAGATATTCTAGAACCAGTTCCTGAAGAAATTTCATTAGAAGAAGCAGTTGCTGCTAAAAATATCAAAGCAATAAACGATCTAATTCCTGATATTTCCTCTATAACTCCAGGTTTACTAAGAGATGCTGTGCAAGCTCAAGATCCGCAAGTGATAGAGGCGTTGCTTAAAAATGTAAGTAAGGAAGAATTTATCGGAAAACCGGAATTGATGAAAGAGTTAATAGATATTAATACTCCGGCAAATATTAAATATATATTGTCAGGCATCTTAAAAATGGAAGCACGTGATATAAATCAGTGCCGAATTACAGCTCCTGGCTGCCCGGAAGGAGGGTATACGGTATTTGAGTATACTATGTTAAATAAAAGTAGCGATCCAGAAAAATATTTACCGCATATAGAGTCGGCTTTTGAACTTATGGATCTCGGTGCAAGCGCTGCTATTCGTGAGGGAGTAGATATAGATATTAATAAAAGCATAGCAAGTCAGAGGTCGGAAACAGACGGCCATACAGCTCTTACATATTGTATCTTAAAAGAAAGTACTACTGCTGTTAGAGCTTTGGTTGATGAGGCAGGAGCAAATCCTAATACACAAAGTAAGAAATATGGATTGCCATTAAGCGTGGTTTTAGGCAACTTATCTATGGGAATAAATGCTAATGATAAAGAACAAATGTCTCAAACCACGACTAGCCAGATTGCTCATACTCTTATTTCGCGTGGTGCAGACATTAACCAAGAGCTGATTTCCATTAGTAAAGTCAAAACCCCGGAATATGTAAAACTGGAAGCAGAAGGGCAAAAATTAAGAGAGGAAATTGCAGGGTATGAAGCTGCACAGCAAAGAATTCTTGCCCCTAAAAAAATAGAACTGAGTCAATTACGTGACAAGGATTTAAAAGAAGCACAAGAAAAACTTGCTAAAGCTTCCGGATCGGAAAAATCTGAAGCAGAGAAAAAAGTAGAGGGTATAAAAGTAGAAATACAACAAATAAAAGAAGAGATACAAAATCTAAAACAAAGTGAAAAATTCCTTGATTTAGAAAGCCAAATAACTAGAGCAAAAGGATCTCTAAAGGATAATTTAAGATCTACCGACATCCTTAGACAAGAAGGAAGGGATTTTAATATAACAGAAACACGTACGACGATAGTTGATAGCTTGAAAAGAAACCGGCCAAGAGGAGGCCAGAAGGATCCGGTATTTGTATTATGTGATATGCTAAGTGATTTTCAAACCAAAAAAAAAGCTCTAGATGAACAGTTAAAGATCGTAGAGAAAAGTGCAAGTAAAATCAATAGTTCGTCCCCGTTCAAAGCTGTAAAAGCTCATAGGCATCTTGTTAAGGGAGCAGCTAAAACATCAGAAAAAATATTAGAGGAGATGTTAAAAGAATCAAGAGTTCACCTAGAGCCATTATCAGAAAAGGTACAAAAAATAAGGCACGAAGCTGATAGAGCAAAGGAGCTAAGAGAAGAAATTGGCCATGCCATAGGATTTAGGGGGAGAATTATGAATAAATCCAATATAACACCTGAAGTTGCTGCTCGCGCTCGAGGCATTGGTGATTCAATTATGCCCACTAGACCTAGATCACCTATTACTCCTCCTAGGATTCCTGAGAAAACCACTTCTTCTCTAAAGAGATAGAAACTTTATCGTAACTTTGCAACTTCTATCGACACAGTTCGGTTGTTTAAGTCAATATCTGCCGTATATTCCGGTTTAAAATCCTTTCTGATCTCGCTAAGCGTTTGTTCAGTAATGAAAGGTCCGTAATTTACTAAAACAGGTTCTAGTTCAGAATCAGACTTAATATTTAATTTAATTCGATCTGAGACCTCAAAACCTGCTTCTTTTCTTGTTTGTTGAATAAATCTAACCAAATCACGCGCTATTCCTTCTTCCTCAAGTTCTTTAGTTATTTCAAGGTCTAGCTTAACTATACCTATACTATTAGATAAAGCTTTTAGCCCTTTTATACCTTTTTGGGGTCCCATAACGAGGGTATATTCTTCTGGTAATAATTCAATATCAGAAACAAATAATTTTTCTCCATTTTCATACCAGTTACCGGATTTGGTAGCTGCGATTATCTCTTTCATTTTTTCTGGGAGTCTTTTACCTAGTAATGGGAAATTAATAGAAAGTTTTAAGTTTGCGTATTCTTTAACATCTTCCTGATAAATTATGGATTTAACGTTAACTTCATCTTTAATCAAGTCTTCAAAATGTTTAATATAGCTATCATAAGTGCCTCTATTTACCCCATCCAGATGGATTACTAATTTGCTTAACGGTTGGCGGATGCGTATATTTTCTTCACTGCGGATAAATAAAGCAGCATTACAGATATCCAGTATCTGGTCCATAGCTCTAACTAAGTTTTCTTCAATTTTTATCTCCTCTACATTCGGGAAATCTTCTAAATGAACAGATGGCCCGCCAGTTAAGCTGCGATAGATGTTTTCTGAAATTAAAGGTAACAATGAACTCATAGCTTTCATCATAACTTCAAGGCATATATAAAGGGTATTATAAGCTGATAATTTATCCGCATCCTGCTCAGTTTTCCAGAACCTGCTTCTACTTCTTCTGATATACCAGTTATTTAGCACTTCAAAGAAATCAGTTATTGCTGCATATGCCTCTACAGTATCAAACTGATCCATGCTATTTTCTATTCTTCCTATGGCAATTTTAAGCTTGGATAAAATGTATCGATCCAGAATATTTCCACTTGAAATATCGTATTTAGCCTTAATACCGTCGAGATTTGCATATAAACAGAAAAAATGATAAGCATTCCATATCGGCTTGATAAATAGCCGCAGGGAATCAAAAACCATTTTTCCGTCTTTATCAATAAGTAATTCTTGCCCTCTGACGACATTAGATGAAAGCATAGTGACCCTTAAAGCATCTGCGCCGTATTTATCAAACAATTCAAGTGGATCGGCATAATTATTGAGGCGTTTAGAAAGTTTTTGGCCAGTAGAGTCCAGTATTACTCCATGGCAGATGCAGTTTAGAAATGGCGGACGATCAAAAAGCGCAGTAGAGAGAACCATTAATGTATAGAACCAACCGCGTGTCTGGGCAGAATATTCAACAATAAAATCGGCAGGGAAATGGCTTTCGAACCATTCTTTGTTTTCAAAAGGATAGTGAGCTTGGCCGTAAGGCATCGAACCGCTTTCAAACCAACAATCAAATACATCCTCTACTCTTACCATCATGGATTTACCGGTCGGGTCGTCTGGATTTGGTCTTGTTAATCCATCAATAAACGGTTTGTGTAAGTCTTCAATTTTTACTCCAAAATCTTTCTCAAGCTCTACGCAAGAGCCGTAAACGTCAATTCTAGGATATTTTGGATCGTTTGAACGCCATACCGGAATAGGTGTTCCCCAAAAACGATTTCTACTTATAGACCAGTCCCTAGCATTTTCTAGCCACTTACCAAACAAACCATCTTTAACGTTGCCTGGTATCCAATTAATTTGTTGGTTTAAGTCAACCATTCTATCTTTAAATTCTGTAACTTTAACATACCAAGAAGGCACGGCTTTATAAATCAAAGGTGTATCTGTCCGCCAGCAATGGGGATAATTATGAATATATTGCTCGGTTTTAAGCCAGTTACCTTGGTTTTTTAATTTTATAATAATAGGATCGTTTGCATCAAACACTTGCATACCGGCGAAATCTGATATTTCGGCCGTAAATTTTCCGGCATTATCTACGGGACAAACCAGCTCTATTCCTTCCTGTTGACATAAAAGCTGATCGTCTTCACCAAAACCAGGTGCCATATGTACGATTCCTGTTCCATCTCCCTCTATTACAAAATCTCCGGTTAAGATTCTGAAACTATTTGGGTGATCCTTAAAATAATTAAAAATAGGCTTATATTTTAATCCTGCTAATTCCTTTCCTTTAACAGTTTTAAAGTCTGTTTTGTCTTTTTCTACATTTAATTCTTTTGCATAGTGATTAACGGCAAAAGAAGCAATTATGTAACAAATATCTCCATTTGGTACAAATGCGTAGTTAAAATCGCTATTTACTGCTAGTGCTAGGTTTGAAGGTAATGTCCAAGGAGTTGTGGTCCAGGCAAGTATTCTATATTCTGTAAACCCTTCAGGTGCGTTTTGGGGTCTATCAGTTAGTACGAAGCTAACAGTAATCGCTTTATCTGTTCTCTGGCGGTAGGAATTATCTAATCTAGTTTCAAAATTAGACAAAGGAGTTTCGCAAGCCCAAGAGTAGGGCATCACTCTCATTGACTCATAAATTAATCCTTTATTATAAAGCTCCTTAAAAGCCCAGAGGACAGATTCCATATAATTCTTATCCATAGTTTTATAAGAGTTATTGAAATCAACCCAACGTGCTTGGCGGTTTACATATTTCTCCCAGTCACTAGAATATTTCATGACAGATGAGCGGCAATGATTATTGAATTTATCAATACCATATTCTGAAATTGCTATTCTGCCTGAAAATCCAAGTTCCTTTTCTGCTCCCATCTCTGCCGGAAGACCATGACAATCCCATCCAAACCTCCTTTCTACCTTTTTGCCCTTGGTAGTTTGATAACGGGCAAATACATCTTTAATAAAACCAGTTAATAAATGACCGTAATGAGGTAAACCATTAGCAAAAGGCGGGCCGTCATAAAAAATAAACTCATTATTTTGATTGCCAATTTTGGCTTTGCGGCTTTCAACTGATTTATTAAAAATATTATTTTCTTGCCAGTATTTCAAAACTTCTTGTTCTATTTCGGGGAATGAAACGCTTGATTTAACGTCTGGGTAAAATTTATTATTATTCATGATTTACTGTCGTTAATAGTTTTGCGGAAAAGAAGTGTTAAAATCTCTCCCTGTATATAGAGGTCTTTTCGCAGGAGGAATAGTTTTTAACAACGTATTACGCCTATCTTCTTTTTCAATTTTAATTTTCTCTTTATTAGTTAAATTTTTGTTTTGTGGTAAATATGACTCTTGAGTTCTTTTGCTTGCGAGAGCCTGATTTTGTTGTTGTAAACGCCACTTTAATTTTTTAATTTCGCTCATTTCCTGGTAACTTAAGCTATAATTGAATAATTTTTGGTTTTCTGGTGTTGAAGAATCATTGTTTGCCACTGTTATAGATACCGGTTCTTGATTCGGGGTATTA
The DNA here is from genome assembly GCA_903828265.1 of uncultured Rickettsiales bacterium. Lineage (GTDB taxonomy): Bacteria > Pseudomonadota > Alphaproteobacteria > Rickettsiales > Rickettsiaceae > Megaera. The sequence continues at coordinate 48,377 of CAIKLL010000089.1, read as the reverse complement.
ACTTGCAACTCAGATTTCGCAGACGCTTTGCTATTACAACCAAAAAGACTAAAGATTAGAAAAATATTTACAATAAATAATGTGTTTTTTTTCATTATGACATTAGCCTTAATATTGGTATATCTTCCCTAGAAGGTAGTTTTATTTTACCCTTAATTTTGGCTATATTTATAATCCTTTCTAAGGAAGTTGCAATAAATTCTTTGGTTTTAATAAAACCTTCTGAATTATCTGCTATATAAAATATCCGAGAAGAGGTATAAACGCCGAGCAAAAGCCCGCGCTTAGTATAATAATTAAAGTCTTCGGACTTATCGCCAGCGTAGCGCCAAATTAGGTCACAGGTTCTAGTAAAGCATTTTATTCCTGCTAGAATATTACCGGGTATTAAAAATGAGGCATTCTGCTCCAAGATAGCAGCTTTTGGCACTATACCCATTATTCTAATTTCCAAAGCTTTAGCAATTTTTTCCCTGATTTTTAAGTTTTGTTCTTCAGTCAGAAGTAATTCAAGCATTTTCTGATCTTGCCATGACTCAAATTGTTCTATTACCTGGCTTCCTCCTCCCGGGAATAAAATATAATGATAGTTTTGCGGAAAATTACATTTTTTTTCAATTTCCTTAAATAAATTCTTATTCCACTGAGTAGTTGAGACTAGAACACTTAATTGACTAAAGAAATTATCCCGGGCTTCTTTGTGTTTTTTAGCTATATCAGTCATGTTAATATTAGCTTTTTAGTTGACAATTAATATAACTATATAGATAATAAACATTTATTTCAATCATAGTGACCTTTAAGGGGGTAAATTTTAGTGTCTGTACAGGTTAATGTTCATGGTGGAAACGGTGAAAAAGCTATTCGGGATCTGAAGAGAAAAATGCAGAGAGAGCTTGTTTTTCGTTTAATGAAGATGTCTCGTTTTTATGAACCGCCTTCAGTAAAAAGGGTTCGCAAAAAACAAGAAACAGAAAGGCGTATTAGAAAAAACAGCAGAAGAAGAAGATTAGAGTCTTAGTTTTCTTTGAATAAGAGAATTTAAACTAAAACAATTAATTAAAAAAGACTTAAGCAAAATATTAATTGCTCAGGCCTTTTTCTATTACTATTGTATCTCTATATTTACTATAGTTCCGCGGTCAAGCCAAATAATCTTACAATCTATAACTTTATCCGGATATATTTCGGTAAAAGCTTTTTTATAAAATCCTAATTGCTTGAGATAGGTATCCGGGATTAATTCTTTATTAGATTTACCGGATTTGTAATCGATAATGATAATTCGCTCTTTCTGAGTTACTAGAAGGTCGATTCTTCCAATTTTTATTTGCGAATCTGTTTTATAGCCAAAAGATACTTCGGTTTTTAAGTTGTGTTTCAATAATTCATTGAATTCTTGATTCATTACTATTTTTTTTAAGCTAGATTTTAGCCTTTTTTGAAGCGAACTGTCTAATGTAGTAATTAAGGGATGATCGGCAGTATTAAATAGATTTTTATTTCTTACGGCTTCTTCAAGTATCTTATGAAACACTAGACCGTACTCTAGTAAATCTGAATTCTTATAAGAAGTGTCAGTTTCAATATTTGTATAAGATAACCGTACGGTTTTATCTAGTTTCCACGGTGTGGGTGGATTTGTTATTCCCGGTTCAGTTTTTATATTTTCTGCCAAGGAAAGTGATCGTGTCTGGCTATTGGACACTAAACTGTTATCGCCATAAGTTACGACACCATCTGTGCCCAGAGAGCCAATTTCCTGGAGAGATTTTCTTATTAGTTCATACCAGCAATTTTCAGGAATTTTACTATTGCCCTGATAGCCACAAATGATTAAATGATCCTCTGCTCGGGTCATTCCGACATATAATAACCTTAAATATTCTTGATAAGCTTTATGCTGCTCTTTTGCTTTAATTGTTTCATAAAATGCTGGAATATAAGAGGATGATTTTGCCGATAGTAACTGCTCATTTTCGTTCCAAATGAATCTATCGCTCACGGTTGGAAGTTTGGTAGTATCGCATAAGATAACAATCGGAGCTTGGAGGCCTTTTGAACCATGGACAGTCATAATACGAAGTTTATTTGATGATTCTGTATCTCTTTTTACAGTTATTGGGTTTTTGGCAACCCAATAAATAAAGTTTTGTAAAGAATTTCCGTATTCTAGAAAATAGTCATTACTGAGTTTGAGGAATTCATTGATAGCTTCATCATTTTTATTCATGATATTTCTATAATCCATTACATCAGTGATATATTGAAAGAAATTGTTTAAAGGGAAAGAGTGATATAGGGTTAAAAACTCTTCTAGTTTATCTTTTATCAAAAAATATTGGTCTGCTAATTTTACATATTCCCATAAAGATAATTTATTATCCTTAGCAGCTATAACTAATTCATAAAGTTCTTGTTCCGATAACCCTAAAATCGGCGACTTAATTAATGTAGCTAAATTTAAATCATTTTCAGGATCTAGTACAAATTTGGCAATAGCAATAAGGTCTGCAACCGCTAGATCATTAGCTAAAGATATTCTATCAAGCCCTGTTATGTCAATTTTAGCCTCTTTCAAAGCTTTGATGACCTCATCTGTGAACTCATCCCTGGTTCGGAAAAGGATCATAAAATCTTGAGCAGATATCTTGTTATTTGTTGAGGGTAGAATTCTGGCGCTGCTTATTTGTTCTTTAACGTAATTAGCAATTTTTTTTGCCAAAATAACCTTGGTATTATTTTGTGTATTTTCTGGGCAGATGGGCCAAAATTCATCAGTTACATTATTACCTTCATTACTACATAAAGGCCATAACTGGACTAGCCCATGATGCGCATTACGATAAGGTATCATCTCGGGTAAATTAGCTTTAAAATCGTCAGGGCTATTTTTTGCTATTTTATTAAATACATGGTGCACACAAGTAAGAATTTCTTTAGTGGAGCGGTACGAGATATTAAGGTCAATTGTTTCGAAAGCTTTTTTTCCCTCTTTCAATTTATCATTTAGAAATTTATTCATGTAGGAAAAAGCAGAAATATCAGCGCCTTGGAAACTAAAAATCGACTGTTTTTCATCTCCTACTACAAAAATTGTTCTGCTTTTGTTATTACCAGATTCTCCGGAATAAAATTCTTGCGCTAAAGCTTCTATTATAAGCCATTGGCTATTACTTGTATCTTGCGCCTCATCTACTAGTAAATGTTCTATACCACCGTCTAATTTATATAACACCCATTCATTTGCCTTGGAATTTGTAAGTAAAGCCTGGGTATGAATTATTAGATCATCATAATCAAGAAAAGTGTTTTTGTTTTTGTATGATTCAAATTCTAGAATCAGTTTTTCTGCTAATATCTCAAATAATCTGGAGTTTAAAAGTAAATTTTCTGTTTTTTTAATTTGATCAAGTTGGTAGATCTGGTCTTGGATTTTTTGTAGTTCTTGGTATAGGTCAGAATCCGGAGAAGCTACTTTTTTGGTTACAATTCTTTTCTTCTTTTCTCCGGATAATGTTAAAAAGAAAGGCTTAATATCTATGTTTGCCCGATCAGCTCCAAGTGAATTTATGATTAAATTCTTGATATCAGAATTAGATATAACATCTATCGAAATATTTGGATCATGTTTTGCTAAATTATTAATGCACTCTAACCCGCTAAGTTCCGTATTGCTTTCTACGCTTAAGGAATTTAGCTTTTTTGTTAATATCTTTGTTTTAATAGAAATTATTTCATTAAAAATATCATCGATGGTTAATTCATGAAAGTTTTCTATAAGAAAATTAATAACATGTTGAATTTCAGGAAGGTTAAATATTTGCCTTTTTATGTCTCTTATTATCTTATTAACCTTGAATTCGTCAATGATTTTGAAATGAGGAGAGATTCCTGCTTCTAGTGGAAATTTCTTTAAAATTTTCTGGCAAAAAGAGTGAATAGTGTAAATATTAATTTGATCTTGAGTTTTCAGATATAATTCGAAGAGGGATGATGCTTTAATTAACTCATCTTTAGTCGGTTTTCTACCCAGTGTGTTTTGCAGACTATCTATTAAGTCCTCTTGTGAAGAATGTGACCATTTCTCAAGCTGAGCAATTATCCTTTCCTGCATCTCATTAGCGGCAGCATTAGTAAAAGTTAAGCAAAGGATTTTGTTAAATGGTACGTTCTGCAGGAGAAGGCGTAGTACTCGGTCTGTTAAGATCTTTGTTTTGCCGGTGCCGGCTGATGCCGATACCCAGGTTGATAAGGTAGGATCTGAAGCCCTCAGCTGTAGAATACTCATATAAATTTTCTATTTTAGAATCAGAATATTTTAATGCTACTAAATTATACCACTTACATTGAGCGGGGTAAGCTTTTTTATTTTGAATTTGTAAACATTTATCATTGCAAATGAATTAACATAAAATGTCTATTTTGCAACTGGCTGAGTAGTTTTTTCTAAAAAAAATATTAATATTTTAGATTAACTTAATTTTCTCGCTACAATTTGAATTAGGCACTCTTGCAAAACAGCCAATTATTAAGCTTGGGTTAAATTTTAGGGATGGGGTAAATGAGCAAAGTTATAAACATTAAATTCTTACAAGTTTTATTAATATTTTCTGTATTTATAGGGCTTAAAGCTTACGGTGATGATGTTAACAAAGAAGACGGTACATATCTAAATTTAAGCGTTACTGAAACAAAACAGGTGGAACCAGATGTACTTATTGCTAATTTGCGCTATGAAAGTGAATCTGAATCTGCAAAAGAAGTGCAGAATAAAATTAACCAGATAATGAAAAAGGCGTTATCTGTCGTAGAGAAGGAGGAAAATGTAGAAGTTTCTACCGAGCAGTATTCGGTATACAAATTTTATAAACCGCTTAAACAGGGAATGCCCGAAAAAGAACTATGGAAAGGGTCTCAGTATATTATTATAAAGAGCAAATCTACAGAGGATATACTTGCTTTATCCGGACAATTGCAGGAAATAGGATTAGTAATGAGTGATTTACATTATGAAGTTTCTCTTGGGCGAATCGAAGAAACCCGTACCTCCATGGTTGAAAACGCACTTAACAAACTATTATCTCATGCTAAACGAATAGCTAGTATTATTGGTCTAAAAGAGATTAAGGTAAAAAACATTAATATTGACGGTGACAATCGTTATCCACCCGTTCCTTATCCTAAATTAATGCGTACCGTTGCAACTGATATGGTAAACAGTGTAGCTAATCCGGTTTCTGCTCCTGGAAAAATTGATATAACCTTGAACATTTCGGCTACCATTTTACTTAAAAATTGATTGGAAGAATTTATGTCTTTGAAAGACCAGTCTGAAGATAGTATTAAAAATTCTCTTTCAGAAAAGTATGAATCAGAAATGGTCGAGATACTGGAAGAGTTAAAGAAAGATGAAAATGTTGGTAAAGCAATTGATCGCATTATTGAAGAAGCCGCGGACCTTGGCGAAATGCAAAGCAAGCTGATCTTATTAATAAAAAAACACTTAGCAAAACGTGAACTAAAAACTGATAAATTAACCGGTAAAAAAATTAAATTTAATGATGAGGAAGTAGAACAGGACATCAGTAAATTTACTCGCAACCTTATTAAAAGATACGAAGGAGCGGATCGTGATATTGACGCAAATAACAGTATATATGATAAATATCCTTTAGATGCAAAGGCAAAAGCTAGCGTAAAGAAAATCATCAAGGAATTTGCTATCTATGAGGTTTATAAAGTAATGAATCCAAGGAGAATAGCGGGAGAGACTAAAAAAGATAATTATGCTCATAATATGATGATGGGCGGACAAAAGCGAGCCAGTAAGTATGAGGGAGGTAAAGAATCAGATTTGAAATCTTATGGGGAAGCAGAAGTTCGCAGGATAGAGCAGGCGAGTAAGACTTTCCAGAAAGGCGGCGGGGGATTAAGCATATAAGATTCATATTAAGTGCTTGCCATAAAGGTGAATAAGCTAATAAAAAATAAATTCACGATGCCGAGGGGGTAGAATATTCTGTACTTTATCACTTTAGAAAATAGATAGCAAAGAGCAACGCTAATTATAAAAAGTAATACGCTTTCGTAGCGACACCATAGGCTTGCCGGTAAAATCAAGTGTACTAAAAGTTTGCTATAGTTATATGAATTTTTATCTTCCATACTTTCCCGAATTACCCATAGGCTTAATATACATGCTAATGATAAACTTGCTAGCCATACGAAAATTTCTTGATCAGTTAACGTACGGTAAATTATACCTGTAATAATGATTCCTAAAGTAATCTTTGTTGAAATGAAATTATTTTCTAAATATATGAAAATATTTAAGATAGTTAGTGTTCCCAGACAGAAATAAAGGAAAAAATATTCCAAATTCTGGCCAACAAGATAGTATAAAATTATTGCTATTAGCCCTATTAAAATTTCAAGTGCTATATACGATTTATTAATGGGAGTATGGCAGTAATTGCATTTTCCAAGAGTACTGAACCAGCTTAAAATCGGAAGGTATTCATAAAAAAGTAAAACGTGATTACAATTTGAACAAAATGGAGGTCTTGTTGATTTCTGATTAAATCCGCTAATCATTATATTTCTAGGCAAACGATAAAATAGAGTAGTGGTGAAATTACCGATCAATACTCCAAATAAGAAAAGGCTTATGTAACTAGCAATCAAAATCAAAATCCCTGCCTTCCTCGATATATGTTCTAATTCTTGCCATTAATCCTTGAAAATATTGAATATTATGCCATGTCATTAACATTGAGCCAATTATCTCCCCAACCCTAACAACATGATGCAAGTATGCTTTGCTATAATTAGCACATGCTGGGCAAGGACAATCTTGTTCAAGAGGTGTGTTATCATCTGCATATTTACTGTTACGGATATTTACAGTTCCATATTTAGTAAATGCTTGACCATTTCTCCCCGACCTCGTTGGAATTACACAATCAAACATGTCAACACCTCTTGTTACTGCACCAATAATATCGGCTGGTTTACCTACTCCCATAAGATAACGGGGTTTATTTTCTGGTAATAAAGCAGGAGCATAATCTAGGATGGAAAACATTATCTTTTGCCCCTCTCCTACAGCTAAACCCCCTATAGCGTATCCTTCAAAATCAAGTTCAATAAGATCAGAAGCTGATTTTTCTCTTAATTCTTGGTATATGCCGCCTTGCATAATACCGAATTGAGCATATCCCGGCCTTTTAACAAAAGCGTTACGTGACCTTTTAGCCCATCTTGAGGACAATTCCATTGAAGATTTAGCTTGTTCGAAAGTGGCAGGGTAAGGAGTACATTCATCAAAGGCCATACTGATAGTGCTGCCTAATAAATACTGAATTTCTGTAGATCTTTCTGGGGTAAGCATATGTCTACTTCCATCAATGTGCGATCTGAATTCTACTCCTTCTTCGGTGATTTTTCGCAAATCAGATAATGACATTACCTGAAACCCTCCGGAATCCGTAAGGATCGGTCCATGCCAGTTCATAAATTTATGGATACCGCCGAGTTTAGCAATTCTCTCAGCTCCTGGTTTTAACATTAAGTGGTAAGTATTACCAAGAATTACATCACTACCGGTGGTTTTTACCGATTCCGGAAAGATTGCCTTTACCGCAGCTCTTGTACCAACAGGCATAAAGGCAGGGGTTCTAATAGTACCATGGGCTGTTTCAATAAATCCTGTTCGTGCTTTATTATTAGATGCTTTTAATTGGAATTTAAATTTATTCATTATATTGTACATTTATCCATGGCAATTAAATTATTTAATATACCTTCGGTGATGAACTAATCAAGATGAAATAATCAAATCTTTACTGCTTATATTATTAAACTGGTAAGCGTTGAAAATTAGAGAATTAAAGCAAAAAAATTTTCTAAGTAGAGGAAAAACTATAATCTAAAAGCAACTCTTAATAAAAAAAATCTCAGTAAATTGGATTCCTTTTATCTTTTTGTTTATTTTATTATTTTAGGTGATACATAATCAATATCCAAAGGGCCTTGTGATGAATCTACGGATGCAAATAGCTAAGCATCTAAATGTTTTTATTCTATAGCCTGTTAAATTCGTCTAAAGGTATCACAAAATTGGCAATTAGATTATGTTCAAGTTAAGCGAGCTAGTAGAAAAATTTAAAAGCAAATCTGGTTTTATTCAAGAAAGCAAAGTTCAAGGAACCCCAGAAGAAGGGCATGGATCTATTAAACAAATCAGAAACTGGTATGAAGAAAGGTTCCAAAATGTGACGGTTCAAAGAAACTTGTTGTTTCTCCTGCTCGTGGTCCTGATATTTTTATGTATTATTTCTGTTGCTGCAGTGGGGTACGTAGTAAGTATTAAACGTTTTGATCCGTTTGTTATACAAATTGATGATACAACCGGAATGGCTAAGATTGTTAATCCATTGAATTCTTCGGTTCTTACGGCTAATGATTCATTGGCTCAATATTTTATAAAAAGATATGTTACTGCTAGGGAGACTTATAATCCAGTCGATTTTGATACAGAAGCCATGAAAACTGTCAGGCTGTTGTCTTCTAGCTCAATCTATTGGTCATATCGTAATTATCTCAAAAATAACGAAGTTAATCCAACTATCAAGTATGGTCAAAAGAATACCACCTTTCTAGTAGTCAAGTCATGGTCAAAGCTTGCAGATAAAAAATTCATGTTAAGGTTTTCTATCAATGAAACTGCAGGTGCCAGAAAGGTCTTTAACAAGATTGCTATTGTTGAATTCGATTATTTGCCGATGGAATTAACAGATAGCGATAGGGATACTAATCCAATAGGTTTTCAAGTAATAGGTTATAGGGTAGATGATGATAATAGTTAGAATTTTATTTGTAATAATGATGCTTTGTACGTCGGTAGCCAATGCAAGTATGTATGACGATACGGACGAGTTGTCACTTACCACTGATAGCAGGATTAAAACCTACATATATAACCCTAACGAGGTCTATCTATTAGTGCTTCATTACGGCTTTCAATCTCATATCGAATTTGCTAGAAACGAAACCATAGAAACAATAACACTCGGGGAATCGTTTGCTTGGAAACTAACCCCTCTTGGCAATAAATTATTTATTAAGCCAATGGAAAAGAACATCCGCACTAACATGACGATTATCACTAATAAAAGAACTTATCAGTTTGACATTGTTGCCAAAGAATTGGAAGATGAGAATGATAAAGATTTGGTATATGTTATTAGATTCCAATACCCAAAAAAAACTAGATAATTATGGCTAAAGAAAATAACGCTGCAGAACCAGAAAAAGTTCAAGCCGACCTTCCGGAGGTTGAGCAAGAACTCTCTAAAGTAGCAACTAATCCAAAGCAGAGTATAATAATTTTGGTCGTAGTTGCAGGAGTTTTTCTTTATTTATTTTTTAACTTGTTTATCAGTTCTGACGAAGCTCCAAAACAAGAATCTACTCCTGTTCCAGATAATGTCGTAAAACCGGTTCAGATTCCGGTTGATGCTGCTATACCGGCCATACCGGCTCTTCCTACTCCACCAAAATTAGAAGATCCGGCATTACCTCCTCCTCCTCCTGTACCTGCAGCCCAGGATGTATTGCCTCCTTCGCCTTTATCACAAGATAAAACACCTTTACCTACCCCGGAAAATTCTAAAGATGTTAATTTACCTCTTGTTAATCCTGCTTTGCCGCTAGATATAAAATCCCAAAGTGATGAAGCAAAGCGAAAGTTGGAAGCAAAAAGAAAATCAGCCATAGTGTTAATTTCCGGAGCTCCTAAGCCGAAAACACCAGAACAGATAGAACAAGAGACTGATTTTAAACAAAGAGGTGATATGCACCTTATTCTTGGTAGGGGTAAGATGCTAGACGCAATAATCGAGACAGCGATTAATACAGATTTTGGAGGGGAAATTAGGGCAATTATTAGCAGGGACGTTTACTCGGAATGGGGTCGCAATATACTTATACCTAAAGGTTCAAGGGTGTTTGGTACATATAATACTGGAACTAATGGAGCTTACGGCCGCATTGCAATTGAATGGACGAGAATAGATTTATCAACGGGCTATACCCTTAATTTTGGCGGTACAGGTATGGATAATCTGGGTAGAAAAGGTCAGCAAGGAAGAGTAGATAATAAATTTAAAGAACGTTTTAGTAATGCGGTGTTACGATCAGCGTTCAACATTACCCTAGCGAGTACTTTAGATTCCATAGTAAAACCTGTAGAAAGTACCCAGTCTGCTTCTACACAGTCAGCGGCAGCTTCAGCGGCTTTGACCAGTACTACTAGTATTTCTACCCAACAAGGTCTTGATTCAGGTCAAAAATTTACTCAAATTTGTGCGACTGTTCCTACTGCTATATCAGATAAAACATCAACTCTTTATACCTCTATAAAGACAGCTTGTGATACAATACCAGTTCAGCAGGCTAGCGCTACTCCGGATCAAAGACTTACAGCTCTTGTGAGTGCTATAACTAGTGCCTGTACTACGGCTTCACAGGCAAGTACTGCCAGTACTACTCCTTCCCAGGCACAAACAGCATCTACTCAGGCGTTTAAGGATATTACTGATGTTGCTAAAGAGTTACTGGAAAAACAGAAGTTTGACCCTACAATTACTATAGATCAAGGAACTTTAATCAAAATTTATGTAAACAAGGATTATAAATTTCCTAAAGCAGCAATTAAAAATGTAATGAAATGAGTTTTGCAGCGCTAGAGACATATCTATTACCCTTTAAAAATATATTTGCCGAGGAAGGGGTAAACGAGCTGATGATAAATAAACCGGGAGAGGTCTGGGTTGAAAAAGCCGGAGATCTTAGAATGGAATTATTACCTGAGGTAGATATAGATCATTTACTAGGCCTTGGCAGGCTAATAGCTCAGTCTACTGATCAGGTAATATCAGAAGAAAAACCGCTATTATCTGCTACCTTACCGAATGGGTATCGTGTACAAGTAGTATTCCCTCCTGCTGTTGAACCTAATATTGCTGCTTTTGCCATAAGGAAAGGTAGTACCATGCATTTATCTCTAGATCAATATGCGGAAAGAGGAGCATTTGATAATACTAGCACTAAAGAACTTATAGACGAGAATGATGCTATCTTAAGGAATTACTTGAAAGAAGGGAAGAGCAAAGAATTCATAAAACATGCCGTTCTTTCTAAAAAAAATATTATTATAAGTGGTGGCACATCAACCGGTAAAACCACTTTTACTAATGCAGCCCTTGGAGAAATACCTACCCATGAAAGGTTGATTACTGTAGAGGACGCAAGAGAAGTAATTCTTCACAAGCATCCTAACCGCGTACATCTGCTTGCTTCGAAAGGTGGGCAGGGGCGAGCTAAAGTTACTACACAAGATCTTATCGAAGCCTGTCTTAGGCTTCGGCCTGATAGAATTATTGTTGGAGAGCTTAGAGGAGCAGAAGCTTTTAGTTTTTTGAGAGCAATAAATACAGGGCACCCTGGATCTATTTCTACGTTGCATGCCGATGCGCCATCAATGGCTTTGGAGCAGCTAAAATTAATGGTAATGCAAGCAGGCCTTGGGATGCCTCCAGACGAGATTAAGAAATATATCCGTGCCGTTGTTGATATTGTGGTACAATTAAAGCGTGGTAGCGGCGGCAGAAGATATGTTTCTGAAATCTATTTTAAGAATATGGAGGAATAAAAGATGGAATTTAACGCAATACTACGAAAAGCACGGACCATCTTTGGGCATTTAGTAATTCATCCTTTCGTGTTATTCTGTACATTATGGATAAACGGTTTATTAATTGCTTTTGTAACTAATGAAATAGGATTAATAGGCCTAGATTCTACTGCCCTTTTTATAGCTTACAAATGGATTTATTGGTTAATAAACTCGTGGTCAAGGCTAAGTTTTGAAGCATATAATTATTTAAAGCTTAAGCTTGTTCTTGCTATAATTGTCCCAGAAATAATTGTTGGATTATATTATATTAAGAACTTTAAAAGAATAAAAGCCCTCCAGTTTTTTCTTCCAAAAGAATCCGTATACGGTTCCGCCGACTGGGCATCCCAAGCTGATATTGAGAGGGCAAATTTGAGGGCAAAACACGGTATGCTGCTTGGCCAGGATGATGTAGGCTATTTTGTAGCAGACGGTTTCCAGCATGCCTTATTATTCGCACCTACCGGTTCCGGTAAAGGTGTGGGGTTTGTAATACCAAATCTTTTGTTCTGGGATCATTCTGTAGTAGTGCACGATATCAAGTTAGAGAATCACTTATTTACTAGTGGATGGAGAGCAAAATCCGGCCAGAAAGTATATGTTTGGGAACCTTCTAATCCTGATGGGATAACACATTGCTATAATCCAATAGATTGGGTTAGTAGTAAACCCGGTCAGATGGTTGATGATGTCCAGAAAATTTCTAATTTAATAATGCCTGAGAAAGATTTTTGGAATAACGAAGCGCGGAGTTTATTTTTAGGAGTAGTTTTATACCTGCTTGCAGATCCAACAAAAACAAAATCCTTTGGCCAAGTTGTTAGAACAATGCGTAGTGACGATGTTGTCTATAATCTCGCCGTAGTACTCGATACTCTCGGTGATGCAATCCATCCGGTTGCTTATATGAATATTGCTGCCTTTTTGCAAAAAGCTGATAAAGAGCGTTCAGGAGTTATATCTACTATGAACTCTTCGCTTGAGCTTTGGGCAAATCCTTTAATTGATTCAGCAACTGCTACCTCTGATTTTAACATTATGGAATTTAAAAAAGTTAAAACTACTGTTTATGTAGGTTTAACTCCAGATAATATCCAACGTCTACAAAGATTAATGCAGATTTTTTACCAGCAGGCTACAGAATTTTTAAGCAGGAAAATGCCTAATACTAAAGAAGAACCTTATGGTGTAATGTTCTTAATGGATGAGTTTCCGACACTGGGAAAAATGGATCAGTTCAAGGCTGGTATTGCTTATTTTAGAGGATATAGAGTACGCTTATTTCTAATTATTCAAGATACTCAGCAATTAAAGGGGACTTATGAAGATGCAGGAATGAACTCTTTCCTATCAAACTCTACTTTCCGTATCACTTTTGCTGCGAACAATTATGAAACAGCAAACTTAATATCTCAATTATGCGGAAATAAAACCGTTGAACAAACTTCGTTTAACAAACCTTTATTTTTCGATTTAAATATTTCCACTAGAACGCAAAGTGTTTCAAAAGTTCAAAGAGCATTATTACTACCCCAAGAGGTAATACAGCTACCAAGGGATGAACAGATTATACTTATTGAATCTTTTCCCCCAATAAAATCCAAGAAAATTAAATATTTCGAAGATAAGTTCTTTACAAGCAGACTTTTACCGCCTACATTTATACCGACTCAAGAGCCTTATGACCCGAAAGGGAGTGCTAGTACCAAAAAAGAGGGAGCCGAATCAGTAGAATAATCGAATCATCTACGAAAGACGCTAAATAAACTTGGAAAGTACACTAGAAGTATTATGAATTGACTTAGCACAAGCTTTGTTGAGTAATGGAATAAATTAATATTTATTTGTTAGTAGCTTTTTTAAATGATATTACTTCTTTTGGAAGTAATATCTAATCGAAATTATAAATTTCATATAGCCTACAAATAATTGGATTTAATGAATAAAAATGCGTCTTGGGATAATTGATATTGGCTATAATGCCATTAGAGCAGTAGTACACGAAAGTAATACTATTGGTGCTCCAGAAATATTCAATAATAAGTTTAAAAATGATATTCTAACTCTTTTTGCGCAAGAAGAACTTGATATAAAACATCAAGCTTATTTATCAATAAATTATATATTACATATATTTACCACTCTTCAAGTTACGGAAATTAAATGTGTGGCTACGGCTGTACTTCGGGATCATCCGAGATCAAAGGTTTTTATAGAATTTATTAAAAAGAAATTTAACCTTACTATTGAAGTTATTTCAGGTGAAAGGGAAGCATATTTAACTGCTGTCGGTTTAATATCCGGTGTTTCCGATGTTAATGGTGTCGCTGCAGATCTCGGAGGAGGGAGCTTAGAGCTTATAGAAATTAATAATCGCCTAATCGGTAAATTAAGTTCTCTTGCGCTGGGGACTAAAATCATTACAACGAGGAAGTTACAAAATTTAGAAGATATAGCAAAAATTATCAGAGAAGAATACGGTAATTATCAATACGAAAATTTGTATTTAATTGGTGGAGCTCTTAGATTTATTTGTCGTTTTTTTATCGAATTCAATAAATATCCCCTAAAAAACTTGCACAACCTCAGTATTTCAAATGATGAGTTTAGCTTATACTTAAAAAGTATTAATGAAATTCAACGTAATAAGATTAAGCTGAATAGTAGAACTCTCAATCCAAATGCAATAATTGTAGCTCAGGCAATGCTAGAGGTTTTTCAACCTAAAAATATAATTGTTTCCATATTCGGATTGAAGGAAGGGGTAAGATATGAATTACTGCCTGAAATTGAAAAAAACCAAGATATAGTACTACAGAAAGTAATTTATTGTTGTCAGTATGAAGTTGGACAAACAAATTTTGATAAATATTATGAAATAATTGAACCTTTAGTGGAAGAATCAAATGATCTTAGCCAAATTTTAAAGCTGGCAATTATTTTGCAATCACTCAACAAATATTTTGATCAGACCCTTTCACCTACAGCAATTTCCGAATTCATCTTAAATTCAGAAATCCCTTTTACCCATCGGCAACGTTTGATGATAGCCCTTATACTATCATATTCTTCAAATTTTAAGCCGGATATAGAACTTATCAAAATTTCTAAGAAACTTCTTTGTAGACAAGATTTTAAAAATAGTCAAATTCTTGGTTATTTTATAAGGATTGCTAAAGATATTGACGGTTTTAATTTTACCGAACCCTCGTTTAACATTACTATTAAAAATAGTTATTTAGAAATTATTACTAAAGATATTTTGCCACGGCCTATATTTGAAAGTATATGTAATAAACTAAAATCTATTGCGTATATTAGAAAAATAAGCTCTGATTAATAATAATTATTTGGAGGTGTGATGCTAAAAAATACCGTTTCATCATACGGATTAATTTCTAAATTATTTCATTGGCTTATCGGTATTGCGATAATAGGCTTACTGGTAATTGGCTTTACTATGGTATCTGTACTCCCATCAACCGATAAGTGGCAATTATATGCTATGCATAAAGCAACGGGTGTGGTTGTCTTGTTTTTTGTATTGTTAAGGTTCCTCTGGCGTTTCATTAATATAAAGTTAGAATTACCAGCTGACTTACCATTATGGCAGAAGTTAGCTTCTAAGATTACTCATTACCTACTTTACATATTTATGTTTTTAATGCCGGTTAGTGGAATATTAATGTCACGTTTTGGAGGACATGAAATAAATGTTTTTAATTTATTTATAATCCCGCCATTGGAAAAGAATATAATTTTAGCTCGTTTTTTTAATAATTTACACGAGGTTAGTGCCTTTTTATTTGCAGCTCTAATAGGGTTGCATATAAGTGCTGGTTTATACCATCATTTTATACGTAAGGATAACATCCTTAGTAGAATGATAAAGTAACAAATAGCGGAGGGAAGGGGTTTAAATTAAATCAATTTTTAGAATAAACTTTTTTGTAGCTTTTCCTGAATTTGATGATTAGAAGCTATAAAAATATTATTTTTGATGTAACTTAAACCTCCCGCTTCACGAATCAATAAATCAAGTCCGTGTGTTATTGGTTTACTTGGCAATAATGCGATGTCGGACTTGCCGCTAATTAAAAGAGCAATTTGATAAGCGTAAGACTCAAAAATTCTAATATTTGTAGAAATTTTTTGTGCTACTTCTAGCTGTGGATAGTTACAACTAACTAAGCTATCCTCTAATTTGTTATTAACTGATACCCTTAATCTAAGAGTCCCCCCACCAAAGTTAAAAGAATGTCTTTCAAGCCAACTTCCTTTCCCTTGTTCTGCATAATATATGTCACCTAAAATTGGAAAATTAATTGCTACTTTTTCCGCAGAAATTTTTTCCTGTTTTTTTGTTAGAATTGCTACTACTAAAGCAAAAAATGGAATTGCTCTTTCAAAATTGTAAACTCCATCTAAAGAATCCACAAGGGCTATAGGTCCGATAAAATCTAAACCCGCTAAATCTAGATCTGTAGAATCAAAAATAATAGTTTTATAATATTTAGTAAGAGATTTTTGTAAATTCTCAGTAACTCGTATTTTTGCTTTGTCCACAAAACTTCTTCTACTTTTAACCGAACTTTGCAAATTTTCTAGTTCAAAATAGTCCCGATGGAGGAACTTTGAGGCTTCTCTCAGCGCTTCATTAATTAAAATAAGTTGATTTTGCATTACTCTGCTCTTTTAACAAAGGTAGCGTCTTCAGTTTTAACTATTATTTTTTCTCCAGTTACTAGATAAGGAGGAACCATTACCCTTAACCCGTTGGTCATTATAGCTGGTTTGTAAGAGGAGGTTACGGTAGATCCTTTGATTACAGGATCAGTTTCCTGTATTTCAAGGACAACAGTTTGTGCTAAAACAATACCAAGAGGCTTATACTGGTAAAATTCTACTTCTACATTCATCCCATCGGTTAAAAATGGTAATTTGTCCTTCATTAATTCCTGGTCGATCATTACTTGTTCAAAGGAATCAGGATCCATAAATACTAGAAGATTTTCTTCTTTATATAGATATTGCATTGCTTTTCTTTCAAGAAAAGCCTTTTCGACACTTTCACTCGAGCTAAAACGTTGATTTAATTTATTACCGGTGCGCAAGTTTTTCATTTCTACTTGCACATAAGCTCCACCTTTTCCAGGTTTAGTATGTTCAGGGTTTTTAGACACAACCCATAATTCACCTTCGTAATCTAAGATATTACCGGATTTTATATCATTCGCTGAAATTCTCATACAGTATTATTATTTTAAGTTTTTAAAGTTGAATAATGTAATTATTGGGGCAGAAATAAAAATAGAAGAATATGTACCTATTAATATTCCAAAAAATACTAGAATACTAAAACTTTTTATTGCCTCTCCCCCATATAATATTAAAGCCAGATTTGCAAGTAAGGTGGTAAATACAGTTATTGTTGTTCTAGATAGTGTTTCGTTTACGCTCATATTAATTATGGTACCAATAGTTTTTTTATTATATTTGCGTAAATTTTCCCGAATCCGATCGTAGATAACTACCGTATCATTTACCGAATATCCTATTATAGTTAAAATAGCAGCAATTGTACTTAAATTAAAATCAAGCTTGGTAGCACTTAAAAAACCAAGGCTTAAAACCGCATCATGTACTAACGCCGCTAAAACCCCTATGCCGAACTGCCACTCAAATCTTATCCAAATATAGATCATAATAGATAAAAATGATAAAAGCATGGCCATAATTCCTGATTTTATCATCTGATTACCAACTTGTGGCCCAACAAAATCTACCTTTCTATATTCAATTTCATAGGAAAAGTTTTGTTTCAAGGCAGTTTTGATAAGCTCAATATTGTGCATTAAATTTTCCTCACTGCTAATTCCTGCACGAATTGAAATATCTTTCTCACTGCCGAAATTTTGTAGGACTATCTCACCGATATTAAGTTCGTTAAGTACCGTGCGCATTTTAGCTAGATCAGGAGTTTGATCAATACGCAATTCCATACTAATTCCCCCGGCAAAATCAATACCAAAATTAAATTTATAAATCCCAATCCAGGTTATACTAAGGATAAATAAAAAAACCGATAAACCATAATTAAGATTTTTAATTCGCATGAAATCAAAATTAGTATTACTTGGGACAATTTTTAATGGAAATAACTGCATTTTAAGTTATTAAAATAATTACTAGTGAAAAATTATTGGCATAATACAACATCTAACATTACAAATCCATAAAAATAATATCGATATAAGTTCGGGCGAGGAAATACTATTACTAACAGCCCGTATATAAGTAATTTAAAAAATCACTTATATTAGTAACTTGCAGTTTTGATTACTTATAATCCCGATTTTAACGGGAACTGCTTTTTGTATGAAAGTTTATTCGATAGTAATCAATTCTTCAAAACTTTGATATAATTTATCCGCCGTCTCATCATAGTAATAGATAGTCCCGCTCTGGGAGGATTTATAATGAATTTGATCATCTTCTATTAAATAAGATCTGGGATCAAAAATAAGATCTTTAAAGCATAAATCATTTAGTATAGGAATTGATAATGCTTCTCTTTTAAATTCGGTGCTGTTTTTAGAGCAAAAAATATACGTAAAGAAATCGTAATAATTTTTGGTTTTGTCATGGGGTGAACAAAATGTAGCTATAATAGAGGTATATTCCACTATATATTTTAACAATTCTAAATTTCCTGAGCAGGCAATATTATAGGCCTCATCTCTTGTAATCTCAGCATATTCATATTCTATTAAATATTTAAACTGTTCAATGTTCTGGGTTTCTATGCAATCATCTATAGTACTCGTAACCTTTCCTTGATATTTGTAACTGAAATTTTCGATTGTGCTAATACGCTCCTTAAGTACGTTATAATCAAAAATTTTAGTATACTTATGGATGAAATCTTCCACATTTTCTGATGTGGCTGTTAGAACACGGCAGGCAGAAGGATGGCCGCCAAGGTAAATATAACCATCTGGTGTTAGGTGGTTTAACAAAAAATACAAGACCTTTATGTTCCAAAAACTTGGGCTGTATCCTTCAAATACGATTTTTTCATACCTCATACCTAAACTTATTTTTGGATCGGGGTTGGTCATATCTATGATATAATCAGGTTTCACTTCAGGTCTTATATCAATAGTAGTAAATCCCTCATGGGTACTGGTACAATTTTCGTAAGGACCTAAACTATCGTGTCCACAACCGATGATTAACATTTCGTTGGAAGCAAACTTAAACCTTGATTTCTTCATTGTTTAGTTTTCTTGGATGGTAATTGGCAAGTTCATTTCTTGTGCGAATCTGGTACACCAAATTTTTTAAGTGCTTAAAATGGTAAGATCAGTGAAAAAAAAGTTTATCAGCTTCTAATACGTTTTTTGTTTTTATTATTTTTTACAATATTTAAATTTATAATTTAACGGTTGTAAAAATATGTGAAGCTATGTTATTAGGAAGAAGAACTAATTTATTTAAGAATTTTACGCTTCAGCCGATTTTTTTTCAACTGCGTCTAATTCCTGAATGTTTCCATTTTCCGATTTTTTCTTCCCACCTTCTTTGTATTCAATTAAAGCATCTTGGGCTTCTGATTCGGATTTAGCAACCACTACCAATACAGATGCAAAAATTTCAGGATGTAACATTACCTGCACCTTAAATACCCCATTAAACTTTATAGGTCCGTCCAGGATTATGTTGGAGTAATTAAGCTTATATCCGCTAAGCTCCGAAAGGGAAGAAGCTAATAATTTTAAAGATATGGATCCGAACAACCTACCGTCTGCTCCAGACTGAGTAACAAAAGTTAAATGTTTACCATCTAAAGCTTTTGCTGCAGATTCCATTTTTAATTTTTCTTGAGTATTTTTTTCTTCAAGTTCTTTTTGGAGAGTAGTAAATTTGGCCAAATTTTCCTTTGTTGCTCTTATTGCAATACCTTGAGGAACTAAAAAATTCCGGCCGTAGCCGCTTTTTACATTTACTATTTCACCAACTTTTCCAAGTTTTCTAACTGGTTTGATTAAAATGATTTGCATGAACTTAAAACTAACATTAATTAAAATAAAGTGTAAATAACTTTCGACTTAAAATCAAAAGGGATTTTATTACTTACCTTGAAATACGAAAGGCAGTAAAGCAATAATACGACTATGTCTTATAGATTTTTTTATATTACGTTGATGTTTAGAACATACATTTGTGATTCTACTTGGTAACATCCTTCCTCCTTCTGATATAAATTTCCCAAGGAGTTCTGGATCTTTATAATCTATTTCCGGTGATCCATTAGAACATAAAGGACATCCCTTACGCTTCCTAAAAAACATTTTTGAGCTATTTTTATCTATGCCTGATTTTGAATCATAATCTAAGCTATCCATATTATTTTCGTAAGACATCGAAGTAATCTATTTAATATTTATTTCTATTGCTGATTTATAGTAACATCAACTGTTTCTTCAAGATCCAGCGATTTTGTTCGTAAAATAGGAGAAGGTTCTTGGCTTATTTTCTTTACTTTAACTAGTGAAGATCTTATAACACTTTCGCTTAACTTGATTTTTCTTCCAAGTTGTTTGACCAAGGCATTATCAGCTTCTATACCCATGAAATAGTAATGCCCTTTTTTATTGTTTTTAATTTCATAAGCAAGTGCCCTTAAACCCCAATATTCGGTTTTTAGAACATTACCGTTATGCTCTTTGATAATCTTCATGAAATCATCGGCTATTTTATCAACATCTGAAGATGAAACGTCTTGACGAATGACGATAATTGATTCATAAAAAGCCATATTAAAGAATCTCCCAAAATCTACTAAATTAAATAATTAAGCGCATTTATAACAATATAAACTGATTTATTCAAGCATAATCTTATCAGGTAATGCAAAAATGTCTGTCATTTTTGGAAAATCAGTGTATAAAGTCCTTTGTTTAAAAGAATATTACCTTTGTTTATAAGTTGGTAAAGTATTTGTAATGCTTTTATATATTTATTTACGCAAGCGAGAGGATTTTTAAGGAGAACCTAAAGTGTCAGATAAATTACCCCCAAAAATTTTAGTTGTAGAATATGATGATCAATTAAACGCTACCTTATGTAATACTATAGAGAGGTATTGGTTTAATGTAATAAGGGCTAGAAATGCAGAAACAGCTCTAAGACTAGCTTATGTAAATAGACCGAATGCCGCTATAATAAGTTCTACGCTTCAAGATATTTCGGCAATTGAAATGGCGGTACGGTTGAAAAAAGTTGAAGGCCTGCAACAGATACCGATAATTTTTTTAATTAATCAAGACGAATCAGTGCAGAATTATAATATTACCAATAACGATAATTTTAATAAAATCTTATTTAGACCTTTTACTCCAAATGAACTGATGGTTACTGTTAAATCGCTTCTGAGAAGATCTAATCCTGTATTCCAAAGTAGATTTATTAAACATAAGAACATTACCATGGATTTATCCACTTACAAAGTTTATCATGGTCAAAAACAGGTTCATTTTGGACCTACAGAGTTTAAGATGCTGCAATTGTTTATAACCAATCCTAATAATACCTATTCTCGTAGACAAATAGTGGATTATGTATGGGGAGTGGAGAAAGAGATATCTTTTAGAACCGTTGATGTACATATTAACCGTATTAGGAAAATGATGGATTTAAATGACGGTAACCAAGTAATTAGAACCATCCGAGCAGCTGGCTATTCCTTAGATTAGGCTGAATTGTCTTGGAGACCAAAACCGTTGAAGGTGTAAAATATAAAGTTGTTTACTGTTTTATTTATTGCGTTATTAAAGAAATGGATATAATTAATTAAACTCTTATTTATCCATCAAAAATTTTAGCAATGTCGCACCAAAATCTTAAATCATCAGAAGTAATAAAAAGGCTTTTGGTTAATCACGTTAAGCCTTATAAATCCGAAATATTGATCGCTATTTTTTTTATGGTTGTAGTAGCTGCCTGCTCTGCAGCGGTGGTTTGGTTAACCAAACCTGCAATTGATAAAATATTAGTTGCTCGCAATATGCAAATGCTTGTTATTATTCCTCTCTTAATGCTCGGAGTATATGTAATAAAAGGGATAGCAGAATATTACCAAGGCTATTTAATCAAATATGTCGGTCAGAAAATCTTAACGGATATGCAAATACAAATGTATGAGCATCTTTTATATGCCGATCTTGCGTATATTCAATCTCAATCTTCCGGCCGTCTCATTTCACGTTTTACGAATGATATAATATTAATGCGGGGAGCTGTTTCCAATATGCTTGTTGGTTGTGCTAAATATTTTCTTTCTGTTGTTTTTCTGATTATTATAATGTTTAGCTTAGAACCATTTTTATCTATGTTTGTTTTTCTAGCTTTTCCGATCGCAATTTATCCTGTACAAAAACTGGGAAGAAGAATGCGTAAAGTAACGGGTGATGCTCAAGAAGAGTTAAGTAATTATACTGCTAGGTTAGACGAAACTTTCCATTCCATAAAAATAATCAAATCTTTTTGTGCAGAGAAATTAGAATCTCTTAGAGCCAAAGAGATAACTGCAAAAATTTTATCCTTTTATAAAAAGTCTGCGATGCTTGATTCTTTGACTTCTCCGGTTATGGAGTTTTTATGTGGGTTAGCAATTGCTTGTGTGCTTTGGTATGGAGGATTTCAGGTAATATCAGGAGATATGACAATCGGTGAACTGTTTACTTTTATTGCCGCTTTTGTATCCGCTTATCGACCTTTTAAAAGTTTAGTATCACTTAATGTAAATTTACAGGAAGGGCTTGCTGCAGCAAATAGAATATTTAATATTCTTGATACTAAGTCATTAATTCAGGATAATAAAACTGCCTTAAAACCTGATTTTGGTTGTCCGGAGATCTTTTTTGAAAATATTGCTTTAAAATTCGGTACTAAAGACGCTATAAAGTTTGTCGACCTTAAAATAGAAAAGGCAAAAACGTATGCGATTGTAGGTAAGTCCGGGAGCGGTAAGACTTCTCTGGCAAATTTATTGGTGCGTTTTTATGATCCAACGGAAGGGAGAGTAGTAATAAATTCGAGTGATATAAGAGATATTTCCCTTACCCACTTGCGGAACCAAATAGCGATGGTTTCACAAGATACTATTTTAGTTGATGCTAGTATTGCAGAAAATATAGCATATGGCAATTTGACAGCTACTCGTTACGATATTATCAATGCTGCTAAGCATGCAGATGCAGATGAGTTCATCAATAATCTAGTTGACGGTTATGATACTTTAATAGGTATAGGCGGGTGTACTTTATCCGGAGGGCAAAAACAAAGGCTTGCAATAGCTAGAGCATTTTTAAAGAATTCACCAATTATGTTATTTGATGAAGCAACAAGTGCTCTTGATCCAGAATCCGAACAAGCGATAGTACATTCTTTTACTAAATTGCGTAAAGGGAAAACTACTTTAATTATTACTCATAGGCTTGCAAGCATTAGGGATGTAGACAAAATTATTGTTATGAAAAACGGTGAAATAGAAGAGCAAGGCACCCATGAAGAGCTTATAAAATTAAAGGGTGAGTATTATAAATTGTATAATAAGCAATTGAAAGAAAAGACTAAAACTGTATAATTGCTAAAAATAAATTTAAATCTTAAGGAGAATATTGATATGTTTATTAATAACGTTTATGCGGAAGAAAACTCACTAAATACCACTTCTACTGATACTGTTACTTTGCAGGATAGTGATTCTTTACCAAAAGCTCTGGAATCCCCAGGAAATAGCTGGACAAGCCTAGTGCCGATGGTTTTGATTTTTGCGGTGTTTTACTTTTTACTGATTCGTCCCCAAGAAAAACGCCGCCGTGCTCAACAAGACTTAGTGTCAGGTGTAAAAAAAGGAGAAGAGGTACTAACAAACTCAGGTATTATTGGTGTTGTTAGTAAGATTAATGATAGTGATAATACGGTGCATATAACAATTGCTAAAGATGTAGAGATTAAAATGTTAAAAACCTCTATTTCGGATATATTAAGCCGCTCGAAAAAAGAAGAGATAAAGGATAACAAACCTTCTGCTAAAAAAAAAGTGCAGATAAATCAAGCAGTAAATGATTTTTTATAAGGCTGAATAATAATGCAAAGTTCATAATTTTATTTTTATAATGATTAAGAACCTGGTCCAACTATATAGTTTAGTGGTGTGTTTAATAGCATCGGTAGTAATAATGATAACTATCGGTATCATGCTTGGGAATACGACGGATATTCTGTTACTGGAGTACAAATACATGAACCAGTTAGATAAGTTTACTAGTAATGAGAAATATATTGATTCTCAAAAGCAGAGTGACCATAGTAGTAAGGAAAAATGGCAAATAATTGATCCCAATTCATTAGCAGAAAAAAGACTTGCGGAAAGAGAAAGCTACATAAATAGAATTAAAGGTGATGCTATTAGCACCGTAATTAATTGTATTACTTGGTTTATTACCGGTTTATTTTTCTTTGTAATTCATTGGAGAATGAAGGGATATTCTGCATCAAATAATTTAAAGGAATAAAATGAAAAGCATATCTATTTGGAAAGTGGTATTGACCATCTTGCTTATAATTATTGCCACCCTCTACGTAATACCGAATTTTACTGAAAAAAAATATAATTGGTTACCAGGAGATAAAATAAATTTAGGGCTGGATTTACGAGGAGGATCGCATTTGCTGCTTGATGTTGATTTTGAAGGTTATTTAGATGGAGTTGGCCAGTCAATTTCTGATAGTTTAAAAAAATATTTACGTCAGGAAAAAATTGGATATAAAACTCTAGCAACGGATAAAGCTAGTATAAATTTTGAAATAAAATCGGTAGAGGATTTTAAAGAAGTAAAAAAAATTGTTACCAAGATTGACCCCAATCTTGATATCGGTATTGACGGGAATATAGTAAGAATTGGTTATGATGAATATCAACTAAATCAATTACAAGACAAGGTTATTGATCAGTCTATTGAAATTGTTAGAATGCGGGTCGATAGTACGGGGACTAAAGAGCCGATAATTCAGAGGCAAGGAGTTAAAAATATTTTGCTACAAGTTCCAGGAGAAGATGACCCTGGAAAACTTAAAAACTTACTAGGTAAGACAGCAAAACTTACTTTTCATCTAGTGGATGAAACGGCAAATATTGAAAAAGCTATGCATGGTCACATTCCAAGTGGTTCGATGGTTGTTAAGTCCGATGAAAATGGTAAGCAAGAACTACTGATAATCAAAAAGAAAGCTATTGTTAGCGGAGATGAATTAAATAACGCTTTTGTATCATTTAATAAAGATTCAATGCCTGCTGTAAGCTTTTCTTTTAACCATATTGGCGCCAAGAAGTTTGCTGAAGCAACTAGTAAAAATCGGGGTAAGAGATTAGCTATTGTTCTAGATGGAAGAATTCTTAGTGCTCCGGTAATTAATGATCCTATTTTAGGAGGTGATGGTATTATTTCCGGTAATTTTACGATTGATTCTGCCTCTGAACTTGCACTCTTACTTCGGGCAGGGGCTCTGCCAACTCAATTAAAGATAGTAGAAGAGAGAACAATAGGTCCAAATTTAGGAGCAGATTCTATTGAATCAGGAAAAGTAGCTGCTTTAGCCGGATTTTTATTGGTGGTGGGGTTTATGACTCTTTCTTATGGAATTCTTGGAATTTTTGCTAATATTACCCTGGTGATTGATTTGTTTTTTATTCTCGCTTTGCTTTCAATGTTACAGGCCACCCTAACTTTACCTGGAATTGCCGGGATTATTTTGACAATAGGAATGGCAGTGGATGCAAATGTGTTGATTTATGAGAGAATTAGAGAGGAAATTGCTAAGGGCTGTTCTAATTTATATGCTGTAAAAGTTGGCTTTGAATCAGCGTTTGCTACAATTATGGATTCAAATGTTACTACATTAATTGCTGCTTTCCTATTATATACATTCGGCGTTGGAGCTACCAAAGGTTTTGCAGTGACTTTAACTATTGGAATTATTTCTTCAATGTATGGTGCATTAATCATCACAAAATTGATGATAGATCTATGGCTTAAATATAGTAAGCCAAAAAGCCTAGGTCTAACTTAATATAATATTTTGTCGATAGCTTAGATTGAAGTCGCTAGTTTTGTGTGGCAGAATCCATTAAAATATGCTTAATCATTCCCACTTATTACTAGCTATATGTTACTAACAAGTATAAAGTTGGTTATTATAAGCTCATGATTTAGCTATTACGTGTCCAAAACATAATGTTTTTTCTGCCTTAAACATTAAGTAAAGCATGTTTAAGATAGCCATGCTTAATATTGATAAAATATAAAACATGATTAAAATTTCTGGATTTATTATTACTAAAAACGAAGCTCATAGAATAGCTAGAGCTATTAATAGTGTTAAAAATATTGTTGATGAACTTATAGTGATAGATAGCGGCAGTACGGATGATACCGTTTCTATTGCGCAAGAGCTGGGCGCAAGGGTGGTATTTAATGAGTGGCAAGGGTATGTAAAGCAAAAATCATTTGGTGAATCATTATGTAAGCATGACTGGATTTTAAATATTGATGCAGATGAAGAATTAACTGCGGAATTGCAACATGAAATAAGAAAAAAATTCAGTGTTGCTAGTTATAATGAGTACAAAGCATATGATATAAATTTTGTTATTCTACATCGAAGTGACGAAAAAGCGAGGTTTTTAGCTCCGGCAAATCGGTTTATAAGATTATATGATCGTACTTTTTGCAGCTTTGCTAATACAACAAGAACTACCACTCATGATGCTGTGACTTTTAATAGTGAGGCTGCCACAAAGAATAATATTGTTTTTAAACTAAAACATCCCGCTTATCATAGATCAGCTACTTCAATAGAGCAACTGATAAATAAAGCCAATTTTTATTCAGGGGAGCAAGCTAAAGACATGATTCTACTTGGTAGGAAACCTTCGTTACTTCGTATAGCTTTTGAGTTTCCTCTATGCTTTTTTAAAGCTTTCATAATACGCCGTTATTTTATTTTTGGATTTGATGGTTTTATTGATTCAATTATTTTTGCTTTCGCTCGTTTCGCCAGGCTTGCGAAAACCAGGGAATATGCTACTCTTAAGAAGCGCAAAATAGCCTAGGAGGATTAAATTAGCTTAAATTTATTTATATCACGGTTAATTTAAAAATTTGTAAGTGTAGTTTTATTTTAAATTCCTTATGCTAATTATTATTAATTATAATAAAAATTTCTGGACTTTATATAAAGGCGAGTATATAAGGGTCTAAAAAAGCGTTAAAATACACAAGTAACTGTATATAGAAATTTTTTAGGGCTTGTAGCTCAGTTGGTTAGAGCGCTCCGCTCATAACGGAGTGGTCGCAGGTTCAAGTCCTGCCGGGCCCACCATCTGATATCTTGATAAAAAATTGAGGTAAAGTTTTATATACATTAGGTTCTGCTTCTGAGTAAATCCAAAAATAATTGCATGCTCACTTCTCCGGTTATTACTAAATATTTAATACGCCGATTTGCTTGGTATCTGTTCTTAACTTCTATTGTTTTATTTTTCATTCTTCTTGTTTCAGGCACTTTTGGTACCCTACAAAAGTTTAAATCTATTCATATTCAATCTGAAGATTTCTGGCTTTTAGTAGTTCTGAAAATACCCTATTTATTTAATGAGATTAGTGCTATAATTGGTTTTATCAGTACTATACTGTTCTTAGGTCATTTATCTATCCATAACGAGTTAATAGTGATGGTTAGTAATGGAATTCCAGTATGGCGGATTTTTGCTATTCCAATCTTCATAAGCTTTATTTTTGGCGTTGTTATAATAACAGTAATCAATCCTCTAGGTGCTTATTCTATGAGGGAATATGAAAAATTGGAGGCAAAATTAGATAATAGCCCTTTACATAATAACCTTATTATTTTTAAAACAGATATTTTTTTTAGTGAGAAATACCAAGATACGGACCGGATAATAAAATTAAAATCAATTAATATAACAAAAAAATCAATTTCCGATATTACTATTCTTAGTGTCAATGCAAAAAACGAATTAATCCAAAGGATTGATTCCTCTTTCGTAGAACTGGATAACAACCAATTTAGACTTTATAGCCCCTTAGTTACTACGACTAGTGAAAGTTCTAAACTAAATGAATTATATTTACCAACCAATTTATCTATTGATAACTTACGCCAAAGGTTGATTTCACAAGAAATGGTCTCTATTTGGGGTTTACCTGAACTAATTGATAAATTGGGCAGTTTTGGTGTTCCGATTCTGGATTATCAAATATATTTTTTTAAACAACTCTTTAAACCGCTTGCAACACTTGCTATGGCTCTTCTGGCCTGCTGGTTTGTAAAGTTTGATAATAGAAATAATTCCGGAGTTAAAGATAAAGCAGTGGTTGTTATTGCTGGGATTTCCACTTATTTTATATTAGAAATCAGCCTTCGTATTTTGGCCTATGGAGGTCTTGCTCCGATATTTTCAGTTTTATTACCGATTTCATTGATAATTCTAATCGGTAATTTTGTCATTTTACATTTTCATGAATCTTGATATACTCTACTTTCTAATAAATTGTTGAGTAAACAAACATTGTATAATTAAGGGTATAACGGATAATGATCAGGAGCTTTTTGGAATTTATTAATAGTTTTTCAGCAGATATTGCTATAGACCTTGGAACTGCAAACACTCTTGTTTATGTAAAAGGTAAAGGTATAGTGCTTAATGAGCCTTCAGTGGTGGCCTTAATAGAACAAAACGGTGCTAAAAAGCCTTATGCCTTCGGTCATGAGGCTAAAATGATGCTTGGTAGAACGCCGGCGGATATTGAAGCAAAAAGACCGCTAAGGGATGGGGTGATAGCCGATTTTAAAGGAGCAGAGGAAATGATTAAATATTTCATACGCTCAGTAAGTGATAGGAGATCATTAACCGGCCCAAGGATCGTAGTGTGTGTCCCGTCTGGTTCGACTCCTGTAGAGAGAAGAGCAATCCAGGAGGCCGCAGAGAGTGCAGGAGCACGAGATGTTTTCCTAATTGAAGAGCCTATGGCCGCTGCCATAGGAGCAGGCTTGCCAGTTACAGAGCCTACAGGGTCTATGATTGTAGATATAGGAGGAGGTACTACAGAAGTTGCTGTTTTATCTTTAGGTGGAATAGTTTATGCGAAGTCGGTTAGAGTTGGCGGCGATAAAATGGATGAAGCAATTATTTCTTATATCAGAAGAAATTATAACTTGTTGGTAGGGGAGTCAACAGCCGAAAAGATAAAGAAACAGATTGGTACGGCATATGTTGCATCGGATGGTTTTTTTCAAGAAGTTGAAATTAAAGGGCGGGATCTGATTAATGGTATACCTAAAGAAATGGTATTAAATGAACAACAGGTTTCTGAAAGTCTGGTTGAGCCTATTAGTCAAATAGTGGAAGCGGTAAAAACAGCCTTAGAGTGTACTCCTCCGGAATTATCATCTGATATTGTAGATAAGGGGATAGTCCTAACAGGTGGGGGTGCTCTTCTAAAAAATTTAGATCATGTATTAAGAGAAACTACGAAATTACCGGTATTTGTTGCTGATCAAGCTTTAGCATGTGTAGCACTTGGTACTGGAAGAGTTTTAGAAGATTTTTCAAAATTAAAACATGTATTATTTAAACAAGATTAGTTATGGCACTAATTGAAAATAGAGTAAAAACTACAAATCATTTCATTGAACTAGCCAGATTTACCTTATTTCTATTTAAAAGATTTTGTGTTGTATTTCTACTTTGTGGGTGTTCATATCTTTTATTTTTTCCTGTAAAAACTATTTCTAAATCCTCTCTTGAAATATATGGTACTTTGCTCTCGGTCGGGTCATGGATAGCTGATAACTTAATAGAAAATGTTGAAGTATTGTATGATAGGTTGTCATATTTTCGTAATTTGGAGGCAGAAAATATAAAACTGAAGCTGCAGTTAACTAGGATGAAAGATTTAGAGCAGACGGTAACACATCTTTTATCTGAGAATAAGGAACTACGGAAATTATTGAAGGTTACAGATAGGCTAGAATATAATTATATAACTTCCCGGATAGTGGGTGCAAGTATTACTCCTTTATCAAGTTCTGCGGTAATTGAGGCAGGAGAAAACAATAATATTAAGGTAAACAATTTAGTAATAAATCAAGATGGCCTGGTAGGAAGAATTATAAATGTAAGTAATAATTATTCTTCCGTCATGCTACTGAGTGATCCTAATTCAAGAGTACCTGTTATTACTTCATCTTCTAGAGAAAGAGGGATTCTAGCAAACCAGGGGGATGAGACGTTATTAATTTACCTTTCAGAAGAGCACAAGGTAGAAGTTGGAGAATTAATATATACTTCGGGGGATGGTAAAATCTACCCTTACGGCCTGCTAGTTGGAAAGATCTATAAAATTAATAATGAGGGTATTTTTGTAAAATTAAGTACAAATCTGAAAAATCTTGATTTTGTATATATACAGTCAATATCTGATGACACCCTTAACTTACCTGCAGCTAATACAAATTAAGCAATTTTTTAATGTTAATTTATAAAAAGTATAT
Organism: uncultured Rickettsiales bacterium; assembly: GCA_903828265.1. Taxonomy (GTDB): domain Bacteria; phylum Pseudomonadota; class Alphaproteobacteria; order Rickettsiales; family Rickettsiaceae; genus Megaera. Next base: position 17,992 of record CAIKLL010000089.1, on the reverse strand, counting down.
TGCGCAAACTATCCTCTATCCTTTTATAGCGTTAAGTTTTGTGCTGACTAGTCTTGTATGGATTACACAGATATTGAAGTTACTATACCTATTAGAGAAAGGAGTAGAATTAATTGAGTTCCTAAACCTAATTATTCTTATCATACCCTCGATATTTTTTATGATTTCACCTCTTATTTCTGTGCTAGCGGTAATATATGTTTATAACAAGATACAGGAAAATAGACAGCTAATTATACTTAGGGTAGGCGGACTCAGTAATTTTGCCTTGGCAAAGCCAGGACTTCTTGTTGTTTTTTGTATAACGCTAGTTTCTTACTATATATCTTTATATTTAATGCCTTTTTCTTATAGCAAATTAAAGCATGACCTTAATAATTTTCGCCAAAATTATATCTCAACAAATATAATTAATGCAAAGTCATTTAATCAAATATCCAAAGATTTTACAATTTATCTGGATAAAAAAAGTGCTGATGGGAATTTAGAAGGAGTGATTTTATTTGATAATAGAATACCGAAAGATCGTACAATTTTATTTGCTAAAACCGGTAAAATAATAATCCATGAGGGTACTCCCTTATTTCAATTACGGAAAGGTTTTAGACAATCCTTTGATAATAATAATAATATTACTAAATTGTATTTTGACGAGTTGTTAATAGCAATTAAAAATGAGGATACTTCCCAAAATGATCGTAGTAAAACCAGTTTAGAACTTTATGTATCCGAGATGTTGCAACCTAATAGTAACTTGCCTGAGGAAAGTAAGGTTAGGCTGATTGTAGATGGACATCAAAGGTTAATTTGGCCTTTGTTTAATTATGCCTTGGTATTTTTAGCACTAACTATGTTTCTCACTACAAATAACGACAGTAGAAAATCCAATATTAAACAACTGCTTTATACTTTTTTACCTGTAATGGTAGTCGCTTACTTTCACTTTACTATACAAAAAGCTGCGTATAAAGAACCTTTATATATTTTTGTCTGTTACTTAAACATATTTGTTTGTATAGTTTTCAGTATTTGGAAAATTAACAAATCGAGTATATGACCTTTAAAGATTTGCCTACTTTCTTAGAATATTTAGAGAAAAACAACCATTTAAAAAGAATTAAAGAAGTAGTATCAACCCATTTGGAAGTAACAGAAATCAGTAAGCGATTTTTACATAATAGCGGTCCTGCATTACTTTTTGAGAATGTGGTTAAAGAAGATGGTAAAAAATCACAGTTCCCGATTGTTACTAATTTATATGCTCACCCACAGAGAATAAGCTGGGCTTTGGGGTTAAAATCGCCATCAGAATTGCGCGAATTTGGGAAACTACTAGCATTTTTAAAAAATCCTGAACCGCCATCTTCTATAAAAGAAACGTTCTCCATGTTACCGATTGCGAAAAGAATATTATCTATGTCTCCTAAAAATGTAAAAAAAGCAGTATGTCAGGAGATTGTTATCTTAGAACCGGATTTAAATATTTTGCCGATTCAAAAATGCTGGCCTCTTGACGTTAGCCCTTTAATTACTTGGCCTTTAATTATTACTAAAGGTACCGGAAGTGATAAAACAGATAGTTATAACTTGGGTGTATATCGGTTACAAGTAGTAGAAAAAGACAAGCTTCTCATGCGTTGGCTCAAAATGAGAGGGGGAGCCGCACACCATAATAAATGGAAAAATCTGCAAGCACCTATGCCGGCCGCAGCTGTAATCGGAGCAAATCCATCTTTAACTCTAGCTGCTGTTATGCCTATTCCAAATACCATGTCTGAATATAATTTTGCCGGTTTGTTACAGAGTAGTCCTATAGAACTAGTACAGTGCAAAACCATTGACTTAAAAGTACCGGCGAATGCTGAAATTGTCTTAGAAGGTTATGTAAGTTTAGATGAGTACTTGCCCGAGGGACCATTTGGAGACCATACAGGTTATTACAACGAGGTTGAATTATTTCCGGTATTTAAAATTCACGCCATAACAATGCGAAAAAATCCAGTTTACCTAAGCACTTATACAGGTAAACCGCCTGATGAGCCTTCCGTCCTCGGAGAAGCATTAAATGAAATATTTATACCTTTAATTCAAAATCAATTTCCGGAGATCATGGATTTCTGGCTACCTCCTGAAGGCTGTTCTTATAGAATTGCGGTTGTATCTATAAGAAAAACTTATCCAGGACAAGCAAAACGAATTATGATGGGTATATGGTCTTTCTTGCAGCAATTTATGTATACAAAATACATTATAGTTGTAGATGATGATGTTGATATTCGCAATTGGTCAGAAGTTATGTGGGTGGTGGCTACTAGGACTGATGCAAAACGTGATTTTACCCTTATTGAAAACTCCCCTATCGATTATCTGGATTTTGCTTCTCCGATATCTGGGCTTGGAAGTAAGTTAGGTATTGATGCTACCAATAAGCTTTCACCGGAAACAACAAGGCATTGGGGAGAAAAAATTGAAATGAATGAGGAAATTATAAAGAAAATCGATAAGATATGGCCTTTTCTGTAGTTGTTTAACTACGATTTTATAAGGTTAGTTACTTTTAATAAGTGCACTACTAATAATTATTGAAATTAAGTACTTTCACGTTTTTGAGAAAACTTATAAATTACAAAAAAAGCAATCAGGGCAGAAAACGCTATATATACTATAGGAAACAGCATCATTTTATACTCTTTCATGAAGTATAAAGAGGTGTATGCAGCCGTACCGGACATTAACATCGATCCTATAGTATGACTAAGGCTAATACCTCTATAACGTTCATTTACGGGGAAGGCTTTGATAATTATCCCATGGGCTAAAGCATTAAATGGTGCTACCGATATAGCTAGAATAATTGTAGAAATTAATGTTAAGTTTACCAGTTGATAATAAATGGCTGTTCCTAGTAGCCCACTAGCTATTAACGTTAGTAATAAGCTTATTTTTACTATAATCATTTCTCCGAATTTGTCGGCCAAAAAACCCGCAATTGGCATTGAAACTCCGAATATAAAAACTATAAAAACAGAGAAACTTGTTATAATCGTGCTAGTAGCCGATATAGCTATCGGTAAATATTGTTTCATAAAAATAATAGATAACTGATAAGTAATACCGAATCCTCCGGCAAGTAATATGGCCAGTAGTAACGTTAGGCTATTGCGTTTAATAAGCGAAGCTAATCTATCAATTTCAATTTTTTGTTGTATTGAGCTGTTAAAGTCAGGGGTTTCAGTTAAAAATTTTCTACAGTAAATGGTAAGAAAAGCAAGTGGAAGCGATAAAATAAATGGCATACGCCAAGCCCAATTAGGAAATAGTGAGGAGTTAAAGAGATTGGTAACTGCAATACCTAATAATAACCCAATTACTCCGGAAGCCCTAGTAATTGCCGAGGCAGTATAATGATTTTTCTTTCCTAGATGTTCGATAACATAAATAGCAGCTCCATCATATTCTCCTCCTAAGAAAAAACCTTGCATGAACCTACAAATAATTAGAATATATGCAGCAGTTATCCCTATGCTATTAAAATCAGGGAGAATACCTATAGTAAAAGTGGGAATAGCGATGCCAATTATTGTAATCCGAAGAGAGATTAGCCTTCCATAAAAATCTCCTATGAAGCTGAATATTAGCGATCCTAAAGGCTTTGATAGATAGGAAATCGCATAAATCCCAAATACATACATAAGGCTTTGAATTTTCTCTAATTCAGGAAAAAATTTAAGTGCTATTATACCAGCAGAAAAGCCATATAAGCTATAATCGTAATACTCAACTATAGTACCTAGAAATGCACCTACTATTTTCTTTTTTTCTTTTCTCACCTACAATTCTCTTTTTTCTTTTTTAGATTTAATTAAGTCATATATGGTGTTCACACTAGTTAAAAAATCGTTATTAACTACTACATAATCGTAGTTTTTTGCCTGCTCAATTTCTTTTATAGCTAAATTTATCCTTAAGTCGATCTCTTCCGGAGAATCTTGATTTCGTGCCTCTAACCTTTTACGAAGCTCGTCAATAGAGGGGGGTAAAATAAATATACTAACAACTGAATTCGGTAATATAGTTTTTAATTTTTGTGCTCCCTGGGTATCAATATCGAATATTAGGTCATGTCCTTGGTGTAACTGAGCCTCAACAAAATCTTTAGGAATGCCGTACAAATTATCGTATATTTCCGAATATTCAAGTAATTTGCCCTCACTTATCATTTTCAAAAAATCATTTTTTGACTTAAAAAAATAATCTTTTCCATCAATATCTCCGGGGCGTGGTTTTCTAGTAGTAGCAGAAATAGACCTAACTAAAGTGGTATCTCTAGCTAATAAGGCTCTAGCTATACTGGACTTCCCTCCACCGGAAGGAGCAGAAAGGATTATGGCCAACCCTTTTTTCGGGAAATTTTCTTGCATTAATTTATATTTTTCTGGTCATTAAGCAACTAATTTTACTCTTAAATATCCAGGTTATAGCTTCCTAAAGGGATATTGTCAATTAACCTGATCTAATTAATGACCTTTAGAAATAGCGCAGAGGTATTTATTTGAAATAGTTTTAAGTTTTTTTCTATCAAAAAATACAGATAATCGGTATTATTCTATGGATTTAAGCAATTCTTCTATTGAATTGTATAATATTAATAAATCTTCTTCTCTAGAAAGCCTATGATTGGCGTCTTTTATTAACTTAACTACTACCTTTTGTGATTCTACTCTTTCTGCTACCCTTAAGGAAATGTTATAAGGAACATCTATATCTTGCATTCCGTGGATAAGATGTAGTGGGCAACAGATATTGATGTCTGCTTTAGATAGACCATTAAGCATAAGGTATTTTTTACTATCTTCTATTAAATTATAACTAATAGGATAAGATTCGTTACATTCCGGATTATTACTGCATACATCATATATACCTTGTTTTTTAATAATATCTTTTTCCGCATTCGTAAACTTATCCCATATTAACTCTTTAGTAAAATCCACCGCCGCTGCTAGGGTTACTACACCAATTACCTTTTCGGGGTGTAATTTTGCAGCAATTAGGGCAAGCCATGCTCCCATACTTGAACCTACTAATAAAACGGGTCCTTCAGTTAATTCTTGGATGATTAAATTTATTCCTAATACCCAATCACTAATGGTCTGATCAATAAATTCACCAGAAGAACTTCCGTTACCAAAATTATCAAATCTAATAAAATTATATCCCTGTTTCTGGCAATATTGTGCAGTCGCTAAAGCCTTATGGCCATTCATGTTAGACATTAAACCATGAAGAAAAATAATATAAGGGGCTTTATTTTTTGAACCAATTTGTTTATGATATGCAAGGAATCTTTTTTTGTCGCTAGTATAAAGCTTTTTCATTTTATCTATTTCGGGCAATTTTTATGTCTACTGAAGAATATCACAAAAAAACTATACTGCAAGTCGTTCCTGCGCTTGTTTCTGGAGGAGTCGAAAGAGGAACTTTGGAAATTGCTAAAAAAGTAGTAGAGTCTGGATATAAATCAATTGTTATATCTGCTGGAGGCCCGCTTGTTAAAATTTTGCAAGCATCCGGGTCAAAACATATAAAATTAAATGTAGCTACTAAGAACCCAATAAGTATTTGGTTAAATTCCCAAAAAATAGCAAAAATCATAGAAGAAGAAAAAATAGATATCATACATGCTAGATCAAGAGCGCCGGCATGGAGTTGTTTTATGGCAGCAAAAGCAACGGGCATTAAATTAGTTACTACTTTTCATGGAGTTTATAATTTTCATACTAAAATTAAAAAATTTTATAATAGCATAATGACGGAAGGGGTTGTAGTTATTGCAGTATCTCAGTTTGTAAAAGAACATATTATAAAAAATTATAGGGTTGATCCCAAAAAAATTGTGTTAATCCATCGCGGGGTTGATTATAAAGAATTTAGTAAGGATAAAGTAAATGAAGGAGTATTGCTAAAATATCGAGCTAAATATAATGTTCCCGCTAATGCGCCTGTAATCCTTTTGCCTGCTAGAATGACTGAGTGGAAAGGTCATCTTGTTTTAGTGGAAGCTCTAAGTAAAATTAAACATCTCAATTTTTACTGTATTATGACTGGAGATTTAGCTAAACACCCGCTATATGTGCAACGTGTTGCAAGTCTTATCAGTAAAAATAAGATGCAGCATAAAATCCAAATATTTGGAAGTGAACCTAATATAATAAATTTATACGGAATTGCTGAGATTGTTGTTTCTGCTTCAATAGAGCCAGAAGCTTTCGGTAGGACAATAATTGAAGCGCAATCGATGGAAAAATTGGTAATAGCAACAAACATTGGCGGAGCTGCTAAAACCATTGAAAATGAAAAAACAGGGTTCCATGTTGATCCAGGAAATAGCGAGCAACTTGCTGATAAAATTGAATATTGTTTATCAATATTAGGTACAGATAAAGCTAAAGAAATAGCAGCGGCAGCACGAAAATCTACTATAGAAAACTTTTCTCTTGAGACAATGCTAGAGAAAGTAATGTCAGTTTATAAAAACATGTAATTAATTAAACTAATATTTGAAAAGGAGATTAGTGTTTTTAGGTATTATTTATATAAATTACTCAAAAGGTTTTCTACTTTCAAATGCTGCCCATAGGGTTCCTTCATCTAAATAATCTAGTTCTCCACCTATTGGAATGCCACTTGCAAGCCTTGAAGTTTTAATTGGATAATCCTTGAAATATTCAGTAATAAAATAAGCTGTAGTTTGCCCGTCAAGAGTTGAATTTGTTGCAATAATTAACTCTTTAGTTTGATGGTTATTACATCTAGATAACAAGCTAGGTAATTTTAAATCCGCGGGGGTACGATTGGCACTACTAGAAAGGGTGCCTCCTAGAACGTGATACCTTCCTTTAAAATGTCCAGTACGTTCAATGGCCCATAATTCTGCCACTGTTTCAACGACAGCAATAATATTATCGTTCCTCTGTTGATCACTGCAGATTCTGCACTGCAAGTTATAATCTATATTATTACAAATGGTGCAGCAATTGATTTTGGCAGCAGCATCTTGTAAGCCTTCAATAAGGCCTTTGAGTCTTAAATCTTTGTCCTGTAGTAAATGGAGCACTATCCTTCTAGCTGAGCGTGTTCCAAGTCCCGGTAGTTTAGAAAATAAGTAAATCAGCTGATCTGGTCCCGATGTTTCTTTGATCATGAAAATTTTAGCTTTAATTTCAAGTTACTTAAGGTTTTTTGCTAAAATGGTAAATTCATGCCTGGAAACCCGCCGAAATTACCGAATGCGCCTGTCATGCTATTCTTTGATTCTTGATCAGCTTTTATTTTGGCATCATTATATGCAGCAATTATTAAATCCTCTAAAATTTCTTTATCGTCTGGTTTCAAGAGAGAGGGGTCAATAGAAATTTTATGCATCTCACCATTACCGCTCATTTTTACTGAAACAATACCTCCACCGGATTTACCTTCAAATTCTTTTTTGGCAATTTCTTCCTGCAGTTCTTTCATTTTTTTCTGCATTACTTGGGCTTGTTTCATCAGTTGGTTAATATTCATTTATCGGTACCTTTGTGTTGTATAAATTGGATAAATTATGATTTAAGAATTATATCGGAAACATCAGCATTAGGAAAACTATTTTTTATAACCGTAAAATCTTTGCTTTCCTTCACTTTTTTAAGTACTTCTTGTTTTAAACTATTTATTTTATCTTGCTTGGAGACGATAACATTCCATTCGGTTCCAGACCATTTGTGTAACATTGATTTAAGATTTTTTTGCTGAGTAAGTCTGGTATTAGCGGCTATTTCGATTAATGGTTCATTAAAATTTTTGATTTCTACTTCATTAAGCAATACATAGTATAATTCCATTTCATTTCGGGTATGACAAAATTTTAGAAAGTCAAAAATATTTCTACTTAATTCCGATGGCGTGTTCGAGGTAGTATATGGCTGTTCTAAATTAAATTCTTCAAGTTGACTCGATTTATCTAAAAGTTGTTCAATATCGGGAATACTACATGAATATATTGCTTTTACAATAAGCATTTCGGCAGTGATCAATTCATTATGTGAAGATTTTATTTGATGAGTACCGCTGCTAAATATTTGCCACAATATACTGAGTCTGGATAAACTTATTTCGACTAGAATATCAGTCATTTCTTTTCCGTAATTTTTATACAGAGGTTCGTGGAAGCCGGGTATGAGCTTTTCTTTAGTTAAAGCGGCAATAAAATCTGCAGTTTGTTCGACGAAATATTCTAAATTACTAGAATTTATGTATATTTCTTCAAGTAACTTCAATGCTTCTTTAGCATTACCTCCAATAATTAACCTAACTAATTTTAGAATTGTACTGACCTGAACAAGGCCTAGCATTCGGTTGACGGATTCGGCGGTTATTATGTCATTCTGATCCACATTGTGAATATAACTAGATGCTTGATCAAGTAATCCGGTAGCATCTCTTGCAGAACCTTCAGATTTTAAAGCAATTATTTTTAGTGCTTCCTCTTCAAATTTTAAATTTTCGTTTTGAGCAATATTTCTAAGTAGAGTTAAAATTTCTTCAATCGATAGTCTCCGTAAATCATATCTTTGGCATCGAGACAAAACTGTTAGTGGTATTTTTTGCACTTCAGTTGTAGCAAAAATAAATATTACATGAGGTGGCGGTTCCTCTATCAGTTTAAGCAAAGCATTAAATGCATTTTTGGAAAGCATATGAACTTCATCTATTACAAAAATTTTATATTCACCAAGTAATGGGCGATATTCACTGCTTTCTATTATTTCTCTAACATCATCTACACCTGTTCTGCTAGCTGCATCTATTTCAATAATATCAGGATGATTATTTTTATTAAAACTTTCGCAGTTTTTACATAATTCACAAGGGAGGGCATTGTTTGAATGATCGTTTAATAAAGAAGTACAATTAACGGTTTTAGCTACTATCCTGGCTGAAGATGTTTTACCTACTCCTCTAATACCGGTAAGTAATATTGCACCTGTAAGCTTTTTGTTATTTATGCAATAGCTCAGGGTTTTAGTAAGTACTTCTTGACCCAATAATTCTTTAAAATTTTTTGGTCTGTATTTTCTGGCAAAAGGGACATACCGTGCCGAATTTTTAGCCATGGATTTTTAAGTGATTTGCAGTTAAAGCTAGTGCCGACCCACTTACGGTTTGCTCTGGCTGCTTTCTTTCGAACCTGACCAACTAAACAAATTAAGTGCCCAACACTAGCCGGATTCCAAGATAATATTTTTAAAGGCCGTGCGCAAGCATTAAGTTCATACTTTATATAGAAAAGTTATTAATCTGGTAGCGGTTTGTTAACTAAAATTTATATAGTTTAAGGCTTTTTAATTCAAAGAGCTTGATTATTTGCTACAAATCTTATAAAAATCCAGGGGTTGAATAAATAAATTCTCAAAATAATATGAATTATAGTTTTCTAAATCTGGTAACTGCTATAGTGGTGTCGGTACTAATAATATTTGGCTGGCAGCATTTTTATGAGAAACCAAAATTACAGCGACTTGCTCAAGAGCAAAAACATTATAATAAAACTTTAGAAAATGTAAAAAAAGAAACGCAGTTAGCTAAGAGCGATAAGGTAATTAATCGGCATGAAGCATTAAATTCATCAAAAAGAATTCCTATCAAATCTGCGGTGCTTTCCGGTTCTATATCACTACAAGGTCTACGTTTTGACGATTTAACGCTGTTAAAGTATCATACAAGCTTAGACGAAAATAGCCCACCGGTAGTACTTTTTTCTCCTTCGGCGGCGCCAGATGCTTATTTTGCCGAGATAGGGTGGCTTGGAAATAATAAAAATACAAAGCTTCCTGATTCCTCAACCGTTTGGGAGGCAGATGGGGATATTATTTCACCGGGCAAACCTATAACATTTATTTGGACCAATGCTGAAAAGATAAAGTTTGTGGTTAAGGTAGAGCTGGATGATAATTATATGTTTACTATTAAGCAGACGACCATTAACAATTCTTCTCATCCTCTGCAGACTCAATATTATGCTTTGATAAATCGCACTTATGTTCACGAATCAGAGAGAATGGTGAATATTCTGCACCAAGGAATGATAGGAGCGGTTAATGGTGAACTTAAAGAATATAATTATGATGATATAAAAGATAAGAAAAAACAAAGCTTTACAAAAAATAAAGTAGATTGGCTAGGGATTACAGATAAATACTGGCTTGCTGCCTTTATTCCTGATTCTTCATACCATTATTCATCAAATTTTATTTATGGAATTAAATCAGGTATGGATAAATATCAAGCTGATCTTATTTCCACAGCTCAGATTATTGAATCTGGAGGAAGTTTTGAATTAACGCATAAGTTATTTGCCGGTGCTAAAAAAGTGGATTTATTAGATAAGTATGAAAATCAATACAATATCAAATTGTTTGATAGAGCTATCGATTTTGGGTGGTTCTATATACTTACTAAACCTATTTTTAATGCCATGAATTTTTTCTACCTATATGTAGGTAATTTCGGGATTAGTATAATGATCGTTACGATTATTATTAAATTAGCCATGTTTACTTTAGCTAATAAATCTTATCGATCAATGAAGAAAATGAAAAACCTCCAGCCACAAATGGAGCGTTTAAAAGAACTTTATGCAGATGATAAGGCCCGTCTTAATCAAGAAATTATGAATCTTTATAAAAAGGAAAAAGTCAATCCCGTTAGCGGTTGCTTACCGTTATTGATTCAAATACCAGTTTTCTTTTCTATTTATAAAGTGTTATATGTAACTATTGAAATGCGTCATGCACCATTTTTCGGTTGGATTCACGATTTATCGGCACCGGACCCAACAACCATATTCAATTTATTTGGTTTGTTACCGTTTACGCCGCCGGCTTTCTTAATGATAGGAGCCTGGCCTATAATTATGGCAATAACTATGTATTTACAGCAAAAAATGAGCCCTCAGCCAGCTGATCCCGTTCAAGCTATGGTTATGAAGTTTATGCCGCTTATGTTTCTATTTATGTTTAGCAGTTTTCCGGCAGGGCTCTTGATCTATTGGTCGTGGAATAATATTCTCTCAATAGTCCAGCAATTTTACATAAACAAGTTGGATAAGAATGGTCAATGAACTAGGAGTAAAGATATTTAGGCAGGAAGCAAAATTTATTGCCGGAGCTGCAAAACCGAGCCAATTACCTAAAATATCCTTACCCCAAGTTGCTTTTGTAGGAAAATCCAATGTCGGCAAATCTAGTCTAATTAATACTATCTGTCGGAGAAAAAATTTGGCCAGGGTATCTCATACACCCGGAAGGACGAGGCAAATAAATTTTTTCCTAGTTGCAGAAAAATTAGTTATAGTGGACCTACCAGGTTACGGCTTTGCAAAAGTTTCCCCGAAAGAAAAACAAAATTGGGAAAAACTTATACTTCATTATTTGCAAAACAGCCCTAATCTTAAACTAGTCAATTTACTTATTGATGCCAGAAGAGGTATTAAAGAAAATGATCTTAAAGTAATGCAGTTATTGCATTTGTATGATAAACAAATACAATTAGTATTTACAAAAGCAGATAAGGTAAAATTAAAAGAAGGCTTGGAAGAAGAAGTCAAAAATTATCTTGCAAGTTTAGGATACTTATTATGTAATGTTGTTTTGTCCAGTAGCAAGAATGGTGTAGGTGCAAAAGAACTTCAACTTAGCTTGGCGCAGTACGTCAAATAATCAGAAAAATCTCCGTGCTCCAGATATTAGAGCGGGCAAATCTCAATTGATAAAAAAAATTGTTGAACGTAGTAATTCAATAAAGCATATGAGCGTAGTAATACGCTTATCCTCGGTAATTATTGAAAATAAAATATTACTTTCTAGTTTTGCTGAAAATGTAGAAACTCTCGTAGATAACGGTTTAAATCTAATTATTATTCATGAGTATGGTAATTTATTAACAAAACAGCTGAATCTTCTTGGGATAAACGAGAGAAGATATAATCCGCATTTTGGGGAGGAACAGCTATCCGGGTTATTTGAAATGGTTATTTCTGGTCATATAAATAAACATATAGTATCAAAGCTATGTTCTTTTGGAGTAATGGCAATCGGTTTTTCGGGTAAAGACGGAAACTTGCTAGTGGCTAAAAAATCTAATCATATTGCAATTACTGATAGTTGGCTTTACGCTACTGAACCTTCATTAGTTAATCCTGAGATTCTATTAGCAATTGAGGACACTAAAATCGTTCCAATAATTTCACCGGTAACTTGTACCGAAAAAGGTAAGACAGCGATGTTGGATCCGGAGATTACTTCAGCAATGGTTGCCACCGCCGTAAATGCAAATAAATTGATTATAATGTGCGAAAACGATTTTTTAATAAATAAAGTTGGAGCTATTTCATCAGTAGCTGAATTTAATGATTTACTAATAAATAATATTGAAGTTGATATAAGTGACCCTTTAGTGAAAGCGTCGAAGTATGCCCTTTTAAATTCTGATATAATAATTCAATTTATTGATGCCAGAGCGAACGATTCTTTATTATTTGCTATTTTTGATTAAGTGAATTTTTATTAAATAAAGTGATAACTGCCCCTGATAAGAGGATAGCGGTACCAAATATTTGCATAATACTTACTGTTTCACCGAGCAGTATAATACCGGTTAATAAAACAAATACCGGCTCCAGTACCGATACTATCGCAGCTTTCTCAGAACTTATATATTGTAACCCTTTTAACAATAGCAATATCGGTAAAGCAGTACAAATAATAGCGATAAATATTATGGCTAGCCAATTACCTCTAGCTGGTATAACAAAGCTTGCCTCAAAGTAGGCAACAATTAAGCATATAATACTACATCCAATTAATACCATAAAAGTAGAGGTTAAAGGAGAAACATTACTTTTTTTACTAACTACTACATAACATGCATAGAAAATAGCAGATAAAATTCCGAATCCTATTCCTAAAAAATCGAGTCTTAATTCATGAAGATCCGCTAGCAGAAAAATGCCAATTATTATCATAGAGCAAGCTAGATAGTAGGTTCTATTTATTCTTTTCTGGTATAATATCCAATTAAATAGCATCACAATAGCTGGATAAATAAAGAATACAACCATCGTAAGACCCGTGCCGATATAACTGCTCCCAATAAAATATGTTATTGAAGAAGTGCCATAAAAGGCTATACCATAAAATATTATTTTAATGTTTTCTATTATAGGTTGAAAAATGTTTTTGCTTTTAAACAATAATATAGTAAAAGTGAAAACAGCGGCTACTAGGAATCTCCAAAATAACATATTTGCAATAGATAAATTAGAATTCAATAGTTGGACACCAGAATATCCTAAAAATCCATAACATAAACCAGAGCTAATAGCATATAACGATCCTACATGCTCTTTAGATAAAAGCTTCATAAACTGACTATTTTTCTTGTTCTTGAATTGAAGGTTTAGTTACTGTGATTAGTAAAAGGTTTTTTATTCTACTTGTTATGTAAGTAATTGTCAAACTCCAAACCGATATAAAGCAAACAGAGGATTTATTTAAATATAAATAAACTCAGAAGTGACTTATAAGTTCTCAATAGAATTTTTTTTACTATAATACTATTTTATTGCCGTATCCTAAAGTATTCGCAGTTCCCTTTGAAAATAATTTACCATAACAAATGGAAGCCAAAAAGAAACAAGAACCGATTTTTGTTAGCTTAAATAAGCTAGGGAATATAATTAATGTTCAAGTAAGGCAGAGTTCTAGAGCTAAACGTATTATCATTAAAATACGTCACAAAAAAGTTGAATTAGTTTTACCTAATAAAAATATTAAGGCAGGCTATAAATTTCTTTTAGAAAAAGAAGCTTGGATTAGAAGGAAATTAGAAGTTATAGAAAAAGAAAATTATGTGAATACTCCCAATATTCCTTTATTTGGAAAGGAGTATTTACTATTAAATATTGATTCTATTCGCAATAAAGTGCAAATTAAGGAAAATGTAATTCATGTAGATTCATTACCCAATTATCATAACAAAACCTTAATTAAATTTTTACAGAATAAGGTGTTTTTAGAAATATCCGATATTGCTAATCGGTTGAGTAGGAAGTATCACTTAAAATTTTCTAAAATTAAGATTACAAATGCTAAAACTAGATGGGGAAGTTGCTCGAGTAACTTAATTTTACGCTTTAATTGGCGCCTTGTTTTTGCACCCCGGGAAGTACTAAATTATGTCATAATACATGAAATGTGCCATTTAGTAGAAATGAACCACAGTAAGTCTTTTTGGGATTTAGTAGAAAAAATCTATCCTGAATATAAAACTGCTAAGTTGTGGTTAAAAGAAAATGGAAATAGCTTATATCGATATTTGTAAAACTAATACGACTCAGGACTTATCTAGATCACAAATAGCGGATCAGAAAGGGTCTGGAATTATATAATTTTATTAAAGGAAGAGAGTATAATAGATTAAGTTTGATCCTTGCAATTCTTACTTAAATTTAATATAATTACGTCCCGTAAAGTAAAGAACAGATTTATTATGCCTAAAACTGTTGTTGTAGCAATGTCCGGAGGGGTAGATAGTTCGGTAGTAGCCGCAATGATGAACGAGCAAGGCCATAAAGTTATAGGTATTACTTTACAATTATATGACCACGGTGCAGTGCTACAAAAAAAGGGAGCGTGCTGTGCAGGTCAAGATATTTACGATGCCAAAATGGTTGCAGATAGGATTGGTATACCTCATTATGTCCTAAACTATGAGAACCTGTTTCGCCAAAAAGTTATTGATGATTTTGTTGATAGTTATGCCAGAGGAGAAACTCCTTTACCTTGCGTCCGTTGTAACCAGTCGGTGAAATTTAAAGATTTATTAAAATTTGCAAAAGAACTTGGCGGCGACGTTCTTGCTACTGGTCACTATGTGCAAAAAATTATTAACCATAATACTTCGGAGCTCCATAGAGGTTTAGATCCTTATAAAGACCAAAGTTACTTTTTATTTTCTACGACTAATGAACAGCTGGATTTTCTTGAATTTCCACTCGGTAAATATAGTAAAGAAGAAACGAGAAAATTAGCATTAAAATATGGGCTTGAAGTGGCTGATAAACCGGATAGTCAGGATATTTGTTTTGTACCGGGGGGGGACTACCGTGAGATCGTAACTAGAATGCGCCCGTCGACTCAGAAACCAGGTAAATTCGTTCATATTGATGGTTTTGAAGTTGGGGAACATAAAGGGATTATAAATTATACGGTAGGACAAAGAAGAGGACTAGGTATTTCGTACGGTAAGCCAATTTATGTTATAAAAATTGACCCCGAAACAAATACAGTGTATATTGGCCCGGAATCAGCGTTATTTAAAACTAAATTCATTATAAAAGAAGTAAATTGGCTTGCAGGGAATGTAGACACTAACGACATTGATATTGTCGCTAAGGTTAGGTCTACTACTTCTGGCATAAAGGCTAAAATTGATTTTATTACCAATGATAAAATTGAAGTTACTGCTCTTGGGGTAGAAAAAGCAATTACCCCAGGGCAGGCATGCGTATTATATGATAATACAAGGGTTTTAGGTGGTGGGTGGATTACTAGAGATATCCAATAATTATAAAAAAGAACAGGAAAAAAATGAATTTTTTAAAGAAAAAAAGCTTTGAATCGGTAAGAGAAGCAGGGAGTTCCAGCGGGCTCGATAAAACATTATCGGCTTTTGATTTAGTACTGTTAGGACTGGGTGCCATAGTAGGTACTGGTGTATTTACTTTAACAGGATTAGTTGCTGCCCAGTACTCAGGCCCTGCGGTCACTCTTTCTTATTTAATTGCTGGATGTACCTGTATTTTTGTAGCTCTAGCTTATACCGAACTTGCTACAATGCTTCCGACTTCTGGTAGTATATACACTTATTCTTACGTAGCGTTTGGAGAAGTGTTTGCCTGGTTAATTGGTAGTTTAATCATTATAGAACTTGGGTTCGCTTCTTCTGCCGTTGCAGGTAGCTGGTCAGCTTATGTGCAAGGAATCTTAGATTCAGCCGGTTATCATCTTCCTGAACAGTTTGGAAAATCTCCTTTTGAAGGAGGGATATTTAATATTCCAGCCTTTACTATAGTAGTTTTTGTTGGGTTTATGTTATATCTTGGTACTAAAGATAGTAAGAGATTAAATAACATTTTGGTGTTTATAAAAATGATAGCGATATTTGCTTTCATGCTTTTCGCTGCTCCTCATTTTGATGCAACAAACTGGGAAAATTTTATGCCTAATGGTTTTGATGATGTATTAATTGGTTCTTCAATTTTGTTTTTTGCTTTTACTGGCTTTGGCGTTCTTGCTAGTGCAGCAGAAGAATGTAAAAATCCAAAACGTGATCTTATGATCGGTATTATCGGTTCATTAATTTTGGCTACGGTCATTTATATGATTGTAGGAGGATTAGCAACTGGAATCATCCCTTATACTGAATTAAATAACGCTCAGCCTCTGGCACATGCTTTAAAATTTAATAACAGTAATATTGGCTCAGCTTTAGTAGCTACCGGTGGTATAGCTGGTATGACTACTGTTATAATGATGAATATTTACGGTCAATCACGTATTTTTTATGTCATCGCAAGAGATGGCTTATTACCGAAGTTTCTGGCAAAATTACATCATAAATATGATAGCCCCCACGTAACGATTATAATGTTTACAAGTGTATTTGCCGTTATGGCGGCGTTTTGCCCTTATTCTATATTGGCCCAACTTTCTAGTATGGCTGCTCTTCTTGATTATGTGGTAGTAGCTATTATAGTTATGATATTTAGGCTCCGTTTGCCAAATGTAGAAAGGCCATTTAAATGTCCAGCAGTATTTATAATAGCCCCAACAGCCCTTATTGCCTCAATATGGTTATTATTTAAACAAATAATCGGTAAGGATGGTTCGTTGCTTTTAACCGGAGAAATTATTATATACTGGTTTGTAATTATATTTATTTTATATATCTTAAAAGCTCTCTTGTTCAGGAAAGTAGAAAAAGTTTAATTAATTATAAGTCCGAGTAGATTGAAATAAAGTTTCCTGTCAATTGAGGGTTATTACGTATAAGCCTCAAGTTAGAGGAAAAATGATTTTGTTTAACAGTTGCTCTATTATTTCTACCACTAAATGCTAATAATTGGCCATAAAACTAATTATTTATGATAGGGGTGTGCAGATAATATAGTTTGCGATCTATATATTTGCTCAAGCAAAACGAGTTTAGCTAGTTGGTGCGGTAGGGTCATTTTTGATAAGCTTAATCTGATATTACTGTTTTTAATGATTGAATTATCAAGACCGAAAGCCCCGCCAATTATAATATCTATATTTTGCCCTATCATCATCTGGTTTTTAAACAAATAACTAAACTCCTGGCTGTTTAGTTGTTGACCTTGCACATCCAGAACAATTTTATATGAATTACTAATTATTTGGTTGTTAATTAATTTAGCCTCATAAGCCTTGACCTGGATTTCTGATAATTTTTTAGTGTAATTTAATTCTGTTTCTTTTAACTTCCATTTAATCATTTTACAGTAATGATCTGTAAGCCCTCTATACCCTGGAGATAATTTGCCTACAGAAATAATATTAATTATCATTAAATAGTATACCTAATATAATTCTGCTATTGATCCGTCTTTTTGTGCATTCCATAATTGCTGATATAATTTACCGTTAGTTTTCAATTCATTATGGGTTCCGTCTTCAACTATATGACCATTATCGAATACCAAAATCCGATCCATATTAAGTAAGGTAGATAAGGCGAATTCAATAATCTAGCGCAACATACTGCAATTTGCGATTATGAAAGACCTCGGTAGGTGTTCTGTAACCAAGGCATTTTCTGGGCTGATTATTCATTCTCTGTTCTATATCGTCAAGAAGTTCTTGAGATAAGT
>CAIKLL010000088.1 GCA_903828265.1 uncultured Rickettsiales bacterium | reverse complement strand
TGAAGAATTTGAAGAAATCACATCCGCACTTTTTGAAAAAGTTAAACTTGGCCAAATTATATGCGTCTATTCTGATTTATCAACTGCAGAACTTCAAAATGCTCCAGAAAATGTAAAACAACATTTTAAATCTTTACCCAAAGAGCATGTTGAGTTTGTAGAAGTAACAGAAGAGGCTTTTAATTTAGCTGAACTATATATAACAGAAAATGTGGTTGGTACGACAAGTGCAGATGACTGCAGACATATTGCTACTGCGACAATATATAAAGTTGATTACCTAGTGAGTTGGAATTTTAAACATATTGTAAACGTTTTTAGAATAAAAGGCTATAATGCAGTAAATTTAAAAAATGGTTATATTCAACTAGATATTAGATCACCCAAAGAAATTGTAAATTATGAAGACTAAAGTTAGAATAGAAAAGACCTTCGATACGGTTAAGGTTTTTAGGGCCATCAAAGAAAAAATTGCTAAAGAAACCGAAAAGATGAACTATGAGCAGTTCAAGGCTTATTTGAAAAAGAATCAAATAGAGCAGGTTGCCAAATCATAGATTTGTTTGGGATTAAAGTAGCGGGATTATTTTTTTTATTTCTTGATTCTTTGAGCCATTATTCTATTTACCTCTGCATGAGGAAAACACCCCCCCCTCAAATCGGTTCAAATCGGTTGATTTCGATTTTATTAAATCCTAACCCAATACAAATCAACGCTTACATTTTCTCAAAAAATCTTCATAACTCTGATATATGGGGTTCAGATACCGGTCTCGCTACATAAAAAAAGGACTCACGTTAAATTGTGTGTCCTTGATTATTTTTCAGGAGGTTTGCGGGAGTTTTTCGAAAAAAAGAGACCCCTATTCCTAGAGGCCTCTTCGTATTTTTTGAATATAAGAACTATTTCTTTGTAGCAGCAGCTATTTCTTTCCTTAAAGATGTAGGGTCAAAAAACATATCGAATCTTACAATTTTATCACCGCTCCAGTGATATGCCTGATGAACAGGAACTGTAGTTGCTTCTTTAGTTAATTTTCCAGTCCCTGACCATAAAGTATATACAGTGGTAACTACTCTGCCATCACTAAATACCAATGTTTTAATATTATCAAGTGTCATGTTTATATTAGAGTATAGCGCATGATGATTACCTGAAAGACCGTGAAGAAATTCTTGAGTCCCTTGGGTCTCTACTGTTTTTCCATTCTCTTGATTATTTCCAATATGTTGATATACTTTAGCCGTATCAGCATAATATTTCCTTACAAGAGGGGAATTAATAGAAGAATCGCCTGTTAGGTATCCCTCAATTATCTGTTTTATAATTGCAGATTTTTTATCAAGGGATGTAAATGTGCCTGATTTTTTATCTACAGGTGTTTCAGCTTTTTTTGTTTCTTGGTTTCTACAAGCAATCATTGATGCTGCTACAAGAAAACATAATACTAGTTTTTTCATGGTTTTTATTTTTTAGATGTAATTAATTAGGATTCTGATATAACTATCTATAAAATGACACAGATAATAAAAAATAAATTTTTAAACCTTAGGTTAGGTTTGCCTGAAATATTTTAGTTTAAATCTAAATCAAAGCTCGAAAAATGGAGATGTTCACTATTATTCGACTGTGAACACTTAAA
The DNA here is from genome assembly GCA_903828265.1 of uncultured Rickettsiales bacterium. Lineage (GTDB taxonomy): Bacteria > Pseudomonadota > Alphaproteobacteria > Rickettsiales > Rickettsiaceae > Megaera. Next base: position 626 of record CAIKLL010000088.1, on the reverse strand, counting down.
TGAATTAAAACTAAAATTATTTTTTAGGTGCAGTTGCAGCCATTATAACTCCAGTAACATCCATATACTCATCGATATCCACAATTTTATGATCCTTATTGAATTGATAGACACCATAAAATTTGTGTTCAATTTTGGCTCCATTTGCAATTGCATCATCTGTCCATCTAGCATAAACTCTTACACCTCCATCTGGTTTAAAAGTAACTTCATCAACGCTGGGTAAAAATTTAATATCGTTAGCTTTTATGTTAGAAAGTATGGTGTGAAAACCTTGAAGCCTTTGTATATGAATTGTTTTATTTGCTGGTGCCTCTTCGCCATAAGCTGGACCATGTGCTTTAACAGTATCAGATAAAAAGGCACTGAAAGTAGCTATATCGTTTTTTGAAAAATTTTCAAAACCATCAGCCATGATTTTTGAGTTTTCTTTAAAATCAGCCATAGCTGCATCATCTGTATAAGATGTAGTTTCGTTTTGTTTTGAGTTACAAGCAATCATTGATGCTGCTACAAGAAAACATAATACTAGTTTTTTCATATTTTTCTTTTTTAGTGTAATCTAATCTACATTAAAATTCTATTAAAACTAGGTATCAATTGATAAATACAATAAAAAATTAATT
>CAIKLL010000087.1 GCA_903828265.1 uncultured Rickettsiales bacterium | reverse complement strand
TAGTATAGGAATTTCAAAATTTGTAACCAGAAAAATCATCAATCAGCTTTTTAAAAATTCGTTTAATAAATATGTAGTTACAAGCCACAATATTAGAAATTATCAACACTTTTACAAAAATCTCTGCCAGAATCTATCTAAAAATAGGTTCAGTTTTACAAATTATGTGGCCAAGACGTGAAAGAAGTGTTCGCCATAATGATGTTATCTAGGCGTTGATAATAATTCATTGATTCTTATTAATAACAATGGCGGAGATAAACCGTAATAAACTTGCCGCAGATTCATACATTTATTGCAATTATAGCAAAACAGAGGATCTATTTTAAAATTCAACCAAATCATTAATCTCCAACTAATGAGCTTAGTTTTCTTATGAACGATTTGATTAATTGCCTTATATACGATAGGTAATTGTACGCCCCTAGTTCTATTAGATAAAAAACCGTAATACCTAATCATTCGAAAATAACGATCTGGTATATGCATAATCAGACTAGCTATGAACTGCATCACGGGCATAGTTATTCGATCAATTGTATTATTATAGTGATCAAGAAATTTAAACGTTACCTGCTTTCCGTCGTAATTTTCTATTCTTGTCTCGGAAATAGGGGGTCGTTTTATATACCGCCCTAAATATTCTATGTTGCGTTTATGGTCATCCGATGGTTTTTGTAAATAAACATACCAACTGATTTCGTATAAACTACTCATCCAGTTATTAAAATTCTCAGCATTTTGATATGCGGACGGCAACTTCAAATTACTTGAGATATATTGAAAGCGAAATAACTCAAGGACTCTATGTCTCCACATTTTTTTAATAGGTTCGGCAGGAAAAAATAATTTTTGCCACTTGCCTTTGCTATTTATACCGCCGCAAGTAACCGATAAATGGATATGAACATTGCGTTTTAAATCTCTACCGAAAGTGTGTAAGGCAGTAAATATACCAACCACAAGATTTTTCTTTGTAGCTATCTCCTTAATAATTCCTGCTGCAATACCCGAAATCAATCCAAACAGATCACGATTGAGCCAAAATATCGGCCATAAAGAGTCCGGCATTGTAAATGTAATGTGCTGCCATCGTGTTTTTGGTAGAACATTGCTAGCCTTACTCACCCATTGATCCGTTTGTTTCTTACCACAACGAGAACAAAACCTACCTTTACAGCTGAATGCTACCGATTTATTGCGGTTACAATCACGGCAGCTATAACGTTTAAATCCTAAATATTTCGTTCCACACGATATAACTTTAGTGACGTTGAAAATAATGCCGTATCTTAGCTTGCCGTATTTTTTAGCGAAATCGAGACCAATTACCACGGTCTAGAAAAATATGTTTTATAGATATTCCTTTACCGACTATTTCCATAAATTACTTATAGTTAATGTTTTCTTACCAAGGAATCTTTCTTCCTTTGCGTTCTAAATCAAATTCTTTACAATCAGGGCAATAGTAAACAGAATTATACTTATGATTGGGAGATATTTTTCGCAACATTATCCAGAAAGCCTTGGCTATTTCCTTATCTCCTTCGGAAAAAATCTTTTTGATCCTGCTGTAAGGAATTGCTTGCTCTTTAGAAATGGCCTTAAGAGTTTTTACCGCTAATTCATTGACCAAATGCTGCTCAGGGTGCAAGTTACTCATAACTCAATTGTATATTATCTTATGTATGTCTAACATTCAGTCCTTATAACTCAAGTTAAAACAAATCAAATACCAGTATTATAATCCTCCATAAATATTTATCGGTCAAGGGTATCTTCTTTTAAGCTGCCACCGATAGGTGGCTTATCTTGTAGTTTCTATTTCCATTTATTTTTCTCTTGGTATTAGTTTGATT
>CAIKLL010000086.1 GCA_903828265.1 uncultured Rickettsiales bacterium | reverse complement strand
GGCAAAAAAATTAATTGGAAAGACGGATTCAGAGCAATTTATTGTATTATAAAATATAGCTTCGTGAAATAAATAAAGCCTTTATAATTTTAAGAATATATTTTTATAGCCTTACATGCTTAAATTTACCCGATTCATTTTTCCAAAATATCCTAGTACCCCTGGTACCATTTAACGCTCCAAATAATCCGTCCCCTACTACATCTATATCTCCGTCTTTATCATAATCAAATAATCGAATCCACTTTATCCAGGCGCCTTTGCCTAGTTCATCTGTTACATCAAAATAGTTTTTAGTGCTTTCTATAAAACCGTTGTCTTTATTTAAGTATAATCTTAAGCCATAACCATCGTAACCCTCTTTATTGCTCATGGTTAAGACGTCAATTTTTCCATCAAAATCAAAATCTAAAAAAGCAATATCCATTATTTCTAAATTAGAATCTACTGCAAAATTAATGGCTTTAGCTCTATCAAAAATGCCATTGGTACTTGGTATAACTCTTAATGTTTTAGAGGAACCTAAAAATAAATCTAAATAGCCATCCTTGTTAATATCAAAAAGTTCAACTGTATAATAATTATCGGATCCTTGATTAAAATTTTTAAATACTTGTTTATTTAATTCAAAATTTCTATTCCCTTTATTTAAATAACTAGTTGGATGCACCGGTATCACGGCACTACCCCCTGAATAAGCAACTATATCCATTAATCCATCATTATTAATATCTCCAGTGGCACCACCGTGATAGTAACCTATGTCCTGTCCTAAAAACTGATACTTAATATCCTTAGGATAAAATATTGCTAATGAATCTCCTGGAAAAGGCATGCCATCATAACCCGATGAAAATAGCATGATATCGGGCTTTTTATCATTATCCATATCGGATACCACACATTTTCTAACTTGGGTTAACCCTACTTGTAAATCATAAACATTAGGGCTTGTTTCATATTCAGAAAATAAATGCAAACCTGTGGCATTGGTGGGCCAAGGATTTTTCCAATAATAGGCCCATAAATCTTTGTTGCCATCACCGGTGAAATCGGTGTAGAGATAAGTTCCTAAATCGTTCCAGTAATAACTTTTTGATGCATTCCAACTACTAGTTGTTGTTGTATTATAGGGTATTAAATTACCGCTACTTGCTAGCTCAAAACCCCAATACTTACTTGCATGCACATCAAATAAGCTTGTCATTGCTCTTGTGGTAGTGTACCAAGAAGTTGTTTTATTGATGGCAGAGAATGAGTCCAAGGTATTAACTGGATATACTAAGGGCCCAGTAACTACTGGCGCAATATTTGAAGCAGGAATAACTTGAGTGGACGTTGTAAGCGAGGTTTCCGTTTTTTTACAAGCCTCTACAAACAGGAAGAAGATGAATAAACTCAAAGCCCATAGAACTTTTTTCATTGGTGAAGTTTTAAGTTAGCCTTTGGGGTAATTCAAATTTAAAATAAAAAACTTAAGTTTGGTTAATTAATTCGCAATGTGCAAAGAATTATGAATAAACGCCTTCTTTATTTTTTACTCTCTATACTTTGCTTAGTAATTGGCGTGGGATTTTATTATTTTTTTAAAAAAGATGTATTAGTATATGAGTCATTTATTGGGATAAAAAAGTCAAATATTCAGGGATATAGCTTCGCTAATTGGCTACCGGATTTATGCTGGGAAATTTCCTTTTTATTCATGCTTAGCGCCATATGGGGTAATTGGCGATTAGTGCCTAATAGCATCAAAATTGCAACCTTAGCCGTAATCATT
>CAIKLL010000085.1 GCA_903828265.1 uncultured Rickettsiales bacterium | reverse complement strand
TGCTCAAGCTGAAATTGATATAAAAGAATATGATTTGAATTACAATTTTGAAGATGTAGAAGAACTTTATTTAGACGAAGAAGATAACTCAAACAAATTCTGGTATGAACTATAATAATCCAATAGAATTAGATTTTTCTAATCAAATATCTTTAGCCGCTAACGAGAAAAAGACTTTAAACAAGCCTTTTAGAACAGCAAACGGCCCTAAGAAATTTTCTGTATATGTAAAGAATGAAAAGGGGAATGTAGTCAAAGTTAACTTTGGCGACCCTAACATGGAAATTAAACGTGATGATCCTGTTCGTCGAAAGAGTTATCGCGCTCGTAATCAATGTGATTCTAAACCGGGACCAAAATGGAAAGCTAATTATTGGTCATGCAAAATGTGGGAATCTGGAAAGTCTGTTACTCAATATACAAAAGGTTCTTTAGATAATTATCAAGAAAATTGGGATGGCGAAACTTTTTGGGATAAAGATGAATTGCTTAAAATTTGGCCTGATTTATCTAAAGCTCAAGAAGTAGAAGATGATTCAGAAGAGCTAGACGAATATAAAGGTGATTTTCTTGGAATGTCAATTGGATCTTTAAGATCTATACAAGCTCATGTAACCGCGATATTAAATAATATAGAAGATTCTAATGTTAAAGAAAATTTAACAGAATCATGGCTGCAAGGCAAAATTGCTATTACAGAAGACTACGTCACGACAATTCACAATTATATCATGTTCAATAAAGAAGATGAATATTCCAATGCTAATGATAATGGTAAAATGCAAGATGAGGAAGACGATTATGAAAACGGCGCAATGGTTAAGAATGTTAATCCTTCTTGTGATCATTACGGAAGCGAAGGAATCGTTCAATCAGTAGAAGACTTGCCTAATAAAATGGGTAAAGTAGTAAAATATAAAGTTACTAATAATGGCGCTACTTATAAAGTAGGCGACGTATTAACTAAAACAAAAGATCAATTGAGAAAATATGATCCTAAAAAATTTAATCCTTCTACTCTTTCCCCAGAAGTTCTTAAAAAGCTTAAAAAAATTACTGAGCAAATTAATCCAGAAGAAAAAGAACATGGTGGAGGTAACGGATTTTCAGAAGACCAAAAAGAGTATCAAAAAAGATACGATCAAGTTCAATGGTAATTAAATTACAAAATAATATGAATGACTTTCCATTTCAATCAATTTTTAGCTCCGAGATTAAAACTCTTCATTCAGAAGAATTTGATTTTAATTTAGCTATTGCAAGTTTAGAAAAGATCGGCGCGTTTGTTCCTGATGTAGATTCAGCAACAAATATTGATCTTTTACCAATCGCATTTAACGCGTGTGTTGCTAACAGAGTTAATAGAAACAATGACGTTATTGACACTGCAACAGCCGTTGACATTTATAAAAACTTTATAAATAAACCAATTAATATCGAACATAACAGAGAAAAAGTTATTGGCACGATTTTAAAAGCTGGTTTTAGCGAATTTGGCACAGATCGCCCATTAACTGAAGAAGAAGTTTCTAAAATGGACGGCCCATTTAATATTACTCTTGGCGGCGTGTTGTGGAAAGTCGTTAATCCCAGAATTACTAAATTAGTAGAAAATTCTTCAGATCCTTCAAGTGAAGATTATCTATCTATTTCTACTTCTTGGGAATTAGGATTTTCTAATTATAACCTTATATTACTTGATAATAATGAAAAGAATATAGCTTCTGCGGAAGTTATTTCTGATCCAGATCAAGTCGAAAAATATAAAGGTTATTTAAAAGCTTTCGGCGGTAGCGGAATGACAGATGGCGGTAAAAAAATATATCGCAAAATTATTGATAAAGTTGTTCCTCTTGGAGTCGGGATAACCGAAACTCCTGCCGCTGATGTCAAAGGAATTCTAACTATTAAGTCTGAACAAGACGTAAAAGTCGGAGCTTCTGAGGCGACAGAACAAAAAGATATTTCACAAAATAATAAAAATACTGTAGATAATAATAATAAAGTTATGAAGATTAATAGCATTTCTGATATTACTGACGAAAACCTAAAACAGGTTTCCGCGTCAGTTATCTCTGATTTCATTACTGAGGAAATTAAAAAAGCCTCAGATCAATTTGAAGTAGAGAAGAACCAATCACAAGAGGCTGTTAAAGCTTCTATCGAAAAGGCCGAATTACTGTCCAAGGATCTTGAGGCGTTGAAGGCTGAATATGAAAAAGTAAATCAAGTTTTAGCTGAAATCCAAAAGGAAAATGAAGCTAAAGCAAAGCAAGAACTCTTTAATCAAAGAATGACTGGTTTTGATGGTGAGTTTGAGCTTTCTTCTGAAGAGCGCGAAATTATCGCTGGAGACATCTCCGAAATGAGCGAAGACGCTTTCGCTGGCTACAAGAAGAAAATGAATGTGCTACTAAAGGGTAAAAAGCCCGCTCCAGTAGTGCAAGAGGTAACGGAAAAGGGTAAAGTAATGGCTTCCGCAAATGCTTCCGAAGTTAAGGATGCAGTTGAAAATGCCATCGATAACGCTGTCGTTACTGACAACGCTATTCCCAACTCTAGTCAAGCTTCTGAGAGTCTTGTTGATAAATACAAGAAGGCTTTTAGCGTAGAAGGATTTGATATCCAACTATAACAAACAAACAAAATATATATAAGGAAAAAATATGGCTACACTAAGACCATTTAGACAAGTAAACGAATCCGATGTTCTCGGGCTATTTGGATATAGCACCGCAGACCTAACCACTGCTACTATCGCCTCTAAAGGTATTGTAGTTAAGATCGAATCAGGCTGGAAGGCAACCGATGAGTTGACTCTAGATTCTGAAATCGGAGCTTCTTTCGGTAACGTCACTTCCCCAAGATTTAACGTTCCTGCCACTGTTACTCTTTGTGGACAAACTGATGTCCCAATTGGAATTCTTCTTCAAGACATTAAGAATCTTGATGAAAATGGCGAAGCTCTCAAGTTTAATCCTCGTAAAGCTGCTGAAATTGGCGCTGTAATTCCTGGACAAACTGTTCCTATCGCCACAAAGGGAATGTTCCTTTTGAGCGGAATCAATGGAACTCCTGCCGCTGGTTCAAAGATTCACACCTCTGGTGCTGGTAATCTTTCAATCGGAACCGTAAGTGGAGCCAAGCAAGTCGGCATCTGTTTGGGTGCTGCTGATGCAAATGGCTGCACTCTAGCTCTCCTAAACTTCACCTCATTCCTTGAAACATCTGTCGCTTAATTAATAAGTTAAAAATTAATTTAAGGAATTCAATATATGAAAATTAAACTAAAAAATACACCCGAGCAAGTTGAGTTAATCAAGGCTATGGGTTCTCGTAACTCTATTGTTGCTAGAGAGGCTCAAGAAGCTTTCGCGGCTTTCCTCGGACCTGTCGTTCAACAACTTCTATACAAGGCTGGTACTGCCAGCACTGTTTATACCGATGCTGAGTATGATGAAGATGATAGTCCTTCATACCCACTCGATCTCTATTACAATGAGAATTCTGGTTATATCACTGTCTATGCTCAAAACACAGCCGGTGGTCTTCCAACCTCAGAAGTAACTGGCGGCGGAGAAGTTAAGTTCGCAACTTATCGTTTGGATAGCGCTGTTAGCTTCAATAAGCGTTATGCTCGCCGTTCACGTCTAGATATAGTTAGCAAGGCTGTAGAGCGTATGTCTAACGAAGTTCTAGTTAAGCAAGAGCGTAATGCTTGGGCCGTTCTTTTGAAGGCTCTCGCTACCGCTTCTACCACTCCAAAGGGTAGTTCCGCTCTAAAGCACGTTATCACAAGTGCTACAACTACATTCGGACTAACTGACTTGAACGCTCTTATGACCCGCATGAAGCGCATCAATTCAGACTATGATGGCGGTACTCCTGCCGCTCCATTCAGTAAGGGCGTAACTGATCTATACCTCTCTCCAGAGGTTATGCAACGTATCCGCGCTTTCTCCTTCACTCCATTGACCACAGGCGCTTCTGCTCCTCAATTGCCTGAAGGTGTTCGCGAGGAAATCTATCGCGCCGCTGGTGCTGGTTCAATCTTCGGAATTAACCTCACTGAGCTTCTTGAACTTGGTGTTAGTAAGAAGTACAACACATTGTTTGGCACATTCCTAGCTGGTTCAAACAACCTCGGATCTGTCGCTCAAAATGCTGACTTCTCTGCTTCTGCTGATGAAATCATCATTGGTATCGACAACAGCAAGGGTGCATTCATTCGTCCTGTCGCTCGTCAAGCTGAGAGCGGCGGCACATTCACTGCTATCCCAGACGATCAATTCAACAATAACAGAGTTGATAAGACCGGCTTCTACGGATTCATCGAGGAAGGCCGCATATGCTTGGATGCCCGCGCTATCGTTGGTATCTCACTAGTTGATGCCTAATAGTTAGTTTTTCATAATCGGGGAGGAGAAATCCTTCCCGATTTTTTTTGTTTATAAATATAAACATTCTATAATAAGTGTATGGCTAAGAAGAAAAAGATAGAAGAATTATCTCAATCTCATGGTATGGAAGAAAAGTTTGTACCTTCTACATTAGATCAAGTTTGGGGAGATGAAGGTTTAACTAAATACGGAACTTTAAATGAGGATGCATACTCAGATAAGATCAACGAAATGAATAAAACTGATCTTTGGAGTCATGCTTCGAAGATTGGATTGGTGCCAATCGACAATACTTCGCTTCTAAAGAGAACTTTGATGTCGGAATTTAGAAAGCATGTTAATGGATATAAAAGACCTGTTGAAACAAAAGCTTCTGACCCAAAGATTTCAAGAGAAGTTTTAAAGATACTCGCTGAAGGTCGATAACAAAAATAATAAAACAAAAAGTAAAAGGCCGTCAGAAATGATGGCCTTTTTCCATATATATAGTGTAATTTAATTTATGCCGCAGAGTTTAATAGGTCTTAAGCAGATAAAAGTCGAACAAATTGGAAGTTACGTTACGGGGTTTTTAGGTGTTGGCGTAACTGGCGCGAATTCTGTATCTATATATAAAGATTTATTTGTTACTGGGCAAGCAAATTTCAGCGGCGATACTAGCTTTGCTAATGATGTCACTTTTATACAAGAAGCTTTATTTTATTCAGGCGCGAAATTCTCTGGAAATATAACTGGGTATAAAAATTTAATTATTAGTGGCGATTCTTTGGTTTCAGGAATCTCGACATTTAAAACGGGATACTTTGAAAAGAATTTAACTGTTTCTGGAGTTTTTACTTCAGATGGGTCGGCAGTATTTAATGATCCAACTACTTTTACTGATACTTCTACTTTTAATAGCGCGGTAGTTGTTAATAATACTTTAACCGTAGGAAATAGCGCTTCTACTTTTAACGGCGTGGTTAATTTATTAGGAGATAATACATTTGGAACTAGTGCTGGCAGTACGACGATAAATTATTTTATAGGAAATAATAAATTTTCAGGAACTTCAAATTTTACTGGAACTGTTTATACCGCTGGACAAAGTAATTTTAGCGGAAATGTTAATTTAAACAGCGGAGTTAATTTTACTTCTGGAGCGGTTATTTTTTCTGGATCTAAACAAGATTTTTTAACAGACACTAATCTTTCTGGATATACAAAAATTAATAGAACTGGTGAAGCTGAAAATTTCATCGTAAATCAAACTTTAAATCTCAACTCGTCGAGTTTATTTAATTTCAGCGGCAGCGGAGTGTTTTCTAATGATTTATATTTATCGGGATCAAATGAATTTTTATTTAAAAATGGAGCTTATCAAGGAGTTTACGCATTTTCTCACGTTGATTTCAATAGTGGATCTTATGGGTTGTTTGATGATAATTCTTATTTAGGAATAAAAACTGGCGCGTATATTGATGTAGAAGGAACTTCGTATTATAAAAATACTTCGACGAACGTTTATAATTCCGGCTCAAATGTTTATTATAATTCTGGATCAGCAGGTAGTGGTATATTTTATTTAAAAAGCGGAAGTTCAATTGGAATTGGAACAACAATACCTTCTCAAGCTATTGACGTTCAAGGATATAATATTAATGTAAATGGTACTGGGTATTTTAAAGCGATTAGAATAAGTGGATATGAACCAGTTACTGAATATACTTTTAATGCTAAATCATATTCTTTAAGTGCGGCGGATTCTTATAAAATAATAACTTACAACGCCGTAAGCGGAACTCCTATAATAAATCCAAATATTAGAGCAACTGGAACTGCCGCGCAAATTATAGATTCAGACTTATACGCAACAATAATTTCCGGAGTTCCCACAACAACAAGCGCGACTATAATGTTTTCCGCCCCAATATCAACAAGTGATAGATATTTACTTGATGTAATTATCGCATCTCCAACCTTTTAACGTGTAATATAATAAAATGGCACAGGCATTTAGGACTCAAAATTTACGGCTATTAGCTTCTATTCTCGACGCAAACGATAATGAGCTAATTAAATCTCCGTCGCCTGTTGCAAGCGCTGTAAATGAATTAACAATAACTAATGCGGCGACTTCTGTTTCTCCTTCAATTTCAGCAACTGGTGACGATACAAATATTGGTTTAAATTTAATATCTAAAGGAGCTGGGTTAATTCAAATAAATGGTAAAGCTATTTCTTTAGCAAATAGTTTTACTACTATTGGAAATTTTGCTTTAACTTTTAATACTACCGCTACCACAACTTTAGATCTTCCAACTTCTGGTCTTCTAGCTACAACTTCTCAGATTCCTACTGTATACGATAACACTTTAACTTTGGCTGGAAGTGGCGGCGTTTCAGTTAGCGCGACTCCTACTTTTACAGCAAATGCTTCTGCTGATAAAACAATTACGATTACAATAGCGGATGCCGCATTAACTCTTGCTAAATTAGCAAATATTGGTGGGTCTACAATTTTAGGCAACAGCGCTCCAAGCTCTGCGGGCGCTCCTGCTGCTTTATCGGTTGCAACTGTAGCTTCAATGTTAAGCAATCAGACAATGAACATTGTCGGTACTGCTACAAGTGTAACGGACATAGTTTTAGTTGCAAAAGGTGGAACAGGAGTCGCGACAGCAAACGCAAATACGATCTTCGTCGGACCATCTACTGGCGCTGCTGCTGGTCCATCTTTCAGAGCGATGGTCACGGCGGATATTCCTACTGGTATTGTTACTTATGCTAAAATACAATATGTTGCTAACACTGCTAGAGTTTTAGGAAGAATATCTAGTTTATCTGGAGAAATTGAAGAATTAAATGGGGCGAACATTGTTACAATTATAGATACAAATGCTGTATCTAGAGCTACAAATCTTGCGGGGGGAATAGCTGGACAAATTCCATATCAATCAGGCGCGAATACGACATTATTTAGCGCGGCTGGAGCATTAAATCAAGTTTTACTTTCTGGTGCAGCTAATGCGCCAACTTGGGCAAGTCAATCTTCATTAAGCGTTGGAAGCGCTACAACTGCTGGTTCGGTTACAAATGCATTAACTATTAGTTCTCCATTAACTGGAACTAGTTATAATGGATCTACTGCTATTAGCATTGGTTTACAAAACGCTTCTGATACTCTTGCTGGTGGAGTTTCTATTGGCCCTCAAACTTTCGCTGGAAATAAAACTTTTAAAGATAGTGTCATTGTATCTGGTGATTTAACCGTCAACGGGACTACAATCACCATTAATTCAAGCACATTGTCTGTTGATGATAAAAATATTGAATTGGGCGCGGTAATAGCTATCGCATCTTTATCTTCTACTTCGAACATAACTGCTACTAGTAATATAGTTGACGTAACTAGTACAAGCGGATTAATAGTTGGTCAAGCATTAACTAAAACTGGTGGAACTGGAGCTTTTGGAGCAAGTCCAGTTATCGATAGTATAGTTAGCGCGACTCAATTTACTGTAACTCCTGTTCACGCTACAACAGGATCTATTATTTTTAGTGTTAGCGGCGCAACAGATATTACCGCTGATACCGGCGGAATAACTTTAAAAGGAGCAACGAATAAAACTTTTAATTGGCTTAATGCGACTTCATCTTGGACGAGTTCTGAAAATTTAGATATTGTTACTGGTAAAACTTATAAAATAAATAACGTCGCAGTTTTAAGCGCGACTACATTAGGAAGTTCAGTTGTTAATTCAAGTTTAACAAGCGTTGGTACTTTAACTGGTTTAACAGTTACAAACACTATAACTGGAAGTGTATCTGGATCTGCTGCAAGTTTATCTAATATCCGCACTTTTTGGGGTCGAGATTTTAATGGAACACAAGATGTAAGCGGAAATTTAACATCAGTTGGAAATATAACTGGAACAAGCGGAATAACAATAACCGCTGGAGGATCTAATCAAAATGTAGTTTTAACTCCAACTGGTACTGGATATACATTATTAAATGGTAATGTTGGTATAGGTGCAACTAGTCCATCAACTAAGCTACATTTACATGAAGCCGGTGCTGCTGATGTTATATTAAGATTAACTGCTGGAAATGGAACGTATGACCCTGTGTTTCAGATGTGTGGTCCAGACAATAATCTATCCATTGAAGGATTTGAAATTTGGTATGATGACGATGTTGGGGATG
>CAIKLL010000084.1 GCA_903828265.1 uncultured Rickettsiales bacterium | reverse complement strand
TTATGGTTGGTGTGGAGTAAGCGATATATGTTCTCTCTATCGTAGAGAGTAATTCTGTGGTATTTTGTCATTAGCAACACTGGCTTTGTATTTTTGAATGAATTCAAATATACAGTGTTGCGCTAGATTATTAAACTGGCCAAGAATTAATCAATAGTTACGATAACTCAATTTTGTACACTGATTTTTTTTTGGCTAATTTAATCCATCTATTAAAAGATAAAAATGCCTTTTTAATTTTTGCTTCCGATCATGCGGAGTCACTGGGAGAAAATGGCCGATTAGGTCATGGTGCTGACTTTGCCCCAGAACAAAAAGAAATACCTTTTATGGTATGGTTTTCAGATAGTTTCAAACAAAACTACCCTGAATTGGTAAATGCAGTAAGTAGCCACCGGGGGCAAATAATTTCGCATGATTATATATTCCATAGTGTTTTACATTGCCTTGGTATAGAATCTGAAATACTTGATCTAAATTACAGTTTATGTAGCTATAAAAAAATAAAAACTGATAATCTATGAAATTTTATTTTATAGCCGGAGAAAATTCCGGCGATTTTATCGGGGCGCAAATCATTAAATCGATCAAAAAAATTAATTCTAATAGGATTAACGATACTTCTTTTTACGGCATTGGTGGGGAACAAATGAAATTGGCTGGCCTCAACTCACTTTTCGATTTTGAACAAATAAATTTAATGGGCTTTTTTGAAGTATTACCCCATATTTTCCGTATCAATAAACTAATTAATAAGACTGTAAATGACATCATAAATAGCGGCACTAAAATATTAATAACAATTGATTCTCCCGGTTTTACTTTCAGGGTAGCTGCTAAAGTTAGAAAACTTGCACCGGAAATAAAATTAGTACATGTGGTTGCCCCATCTGTGTGGGCGTATAAAGAAGGAAGAGCCAAAAAATACTCCAAAGTCTACGATAAACTCCTGACCTTGCTACCCTTTGAACCCCCTTATTTTACTAAATATGGATTAAGCTCTGAATTTATTGGTTACCCTGCCCTAGAACAAGATTTTTATGATAAAACTCAGGATTTACGACAGGATTTTAATATTCCCGATAACCAAAAAATAATAGCGATTACCCCTGGAAGTAGAAAAACTGAAATATCAAGGCATATGCCGATAATTAGAGAAGCATTAGATCTCTTATCTTCGACAACTAGATTAACTGCGATATTTGTCCAACCTAATGAATTACATGTAAATCTTATTAACAAATATTTGGTCGGTGCAAAATTTGATTTTATATTTAGCTCAGAAAGGCTTAAAAGCTTTACAGTAAGTGATTTAGCTTTAGCTAAATCCGGTACTAATACGATGGAAATTGCCGCTTCCGGAACCCCGATGATAATTGGTTATAAATTAAACTATTTAACTTACCTAATTATAAAAACCTGTATAAAAATTAAGTATGTTAATATTATAAATATTATTTCCAATAAGGAGGTAATACCAGAATATATACAATCAGATTTTACAGCAGACAACATTGCAAACGCTTTAAATGCCCTAATATCCGATCCGAATAAAGCAAATTTACAAACAGTAAATACTAAAGAAATTCTAAAAATTATTGGCCTTAATAACAAACGGCCTCCTTCTAGGAAAGCAGCAGAAATTATTTCTTCAATGCTCTTGAAATTGGAAAATTAAATTATTTAAATATTTTCAAGTAAAAGGAAATTTATTCCTCTAACGCTTCTACAGCTTGTACTTCTGGAATATAATGCTGGAGCATTGATTCAATACCGTTCTTAAGAGTAACGGTAGAGCTGGGGCATCCAGAACACGCACCGTGTAATTGAAGGTAAACTACGCCTTCTTTAAAACCTTTATATATTATATCTCCACCATCCATAGCTACAGAGGGGCGAACCCTAGTATCTATAATTTCAATAATTTGTTTTTCTATTTCTGAAAGACCATCGGTATTAATAGGATTAGATGTATTATTATTATCTTTAAAAACAGGTAACCCTGAAACTAAATGATCCATAATAACCATTAATATTTCTGGCTTTAACAATTTCCATTCAATTTCAGGGTTTTTGGTGACAGTAATAAAGTCTGCTCCAAAAAAAACCGCTTCTATATTACCAATATTATATAATTTAGCAGCAAGAGAGCTTTTGGCTGCGGCTTCATCAAAATTATTAAAAAAAACCGGACTTTGAGGACTAATATCCATTCCGGGTAGAAATTTTAAAGCGTTTGGATTTGGAGTGTCCTCAGTTTGAATAAACATATAAAACAACTTATAAAAAAGATTAAAGAAATAACTCTACTTAAGATAATACCATATTTTTACTAGATTTAGCAAATTTCCAAAATAACCAGGCAGACATAACAAAAACAATAATACCTATTGCATCTTGGATATAACTACTAAAACCGGTAGGAATTGCTAAAATATTTGTATCTTTATATAAAGCAAAAGGTATACTAAGCAGTGCTCCCATTATAGCTTCCCCTGCAATAAATCCCGAAGCTATCATTACCCCATTTTCCTGTGTATCTTTAGAATTTTTATCTTTAGAAGTTAAATAACGAAGTAGCCCGCCAAAAAAGAACGCTACTGAAATTCCCATAGGCAAGTAAAACCCGGCTGCAAAAGTCATAATAGGCAACCTTAAACTTACAAAGGTCTTAGAGAGAATTAAATCAATAATAATTATTATTACTCCTATAAAAATACCAAAATTAACCATAGGCCAAGGAAGCTGACCTATAAGTAGACCTTTAGTTACAGATGAAATAAGCGTAGCTTGAGGAGCAGAAAGTGTCTTTGTCGGATCCATATCAGGACGAGGTAACATATCACCGATTCCATAAGCTTCAAACATTGTTTGGAGGACAAAAGGCGTAGTCACAACTGATACTATAACACCTATGAGTAATACTAGCTGTTGTTTCCAGGGAGTGGAGCCAATTAAATATCCGGTCTTTAAATCTTGCATATTATCTCCGCTCAAAATTAGCACAGATCCAATAACAGAAGTAAAAATTAGAGTCATACCAATAATAGTTGTATCCATCATAGGGCTATTTCCCCCAGTAGCTAAAACAGGTGAGATAATAGAAACAAATAATATAATAGTTGCTAAGCATAATCCCGAAGCTGGCAATGAAGTAGTTCCTAAAATACCTACCAGCTGAGAGGCAACGGAAGACATAACAAAGCCAATTACAATAACCGCTAAAGTGAAAAGTCCTGAAATGATAAGTTTATAACTAATGCTAAAACCAGTATCGGATAACTTACAATAAAAGAATATACTAATTAAGATTGATACCAAGAATATACCGGACACAACCCAAAAAACAGGTATATCTTTCTCTATTCTAAGACGCGGTGATGATACCATATGAGTTGAACCAATACCGAGGATAACAGCCTTTTTGATAGTTGGTAGTATCGCTAATAATGACCACAAAGACCCAACCATCATTACTCCTACAGCTACATATCTAAGATATTCCCGCTGCAGCGTTATTAATAACGGCAATATTTCTGCAGTAGCGATTTCACGACCGCTATCTAGCCCTAAGTATGGTAAAACTACAAAATTAGCTACTGCAGCACCAATTAACATTATCGCGCTACTGCTTATTCCTATAATATACCCAGCACCTAGAGATAAAGGAGATAATGCAATACTTACCCCGAAAACAGAACCAAATGATCTAAATCCGTACATCACAAAATCAGAACCTATTTTAAATCCACTTTGGGCTAAAGCAATTAATGCAGATATAAAAGAGCCTTGAAGTAATAATTTTGTTGCATGTCCTTTACTCTCACCAGAAATAAGAACTTCTGCTACAGCAATCCCTTCCGGATATGGCATTTTCTCCTTAACGATCATAATATTGCGTAAAGGGATGGACATAAAGACCCCAAGTATACCACCAAGGCCTAATATCAACATTGTATCTAAATACTTAAACTCTTGCCAATACCCCGATAATAAAATTGCCGTAACACAAAATGCTGCCATTGATGCAACACTCTCACCTGCAGAGGCAATAGTCTGCACAATAACATTTTCAAGTACGTTAGTTTTTTTAAATACTTTAAATATCATTAAGGACAATAATGCAGCAGGGATAGAGGAAGCGACAGTACGAGCAAATTTTAAACCTATATACAGGCTGGACATCGTAAATACTACCGCTAGAATTATGCCTAGCAACACTGCTTTGACTGTTACTTCCGGCAAATATATCCTTCCTTTTATGTATGGAATATTTTCTTCTGACCCTGAATTTGCCATAATCTCCTACTATCCCTTAATTTAAAAATTAAAATTTCTCCTTGTACAAGCTTTACTTTATACAGGCGAATTCAATAATCTAGCGCAACATACTGCAATTTGCGATTATGAAAGACCTCGGTAGGTGTTCTGTAACCAAGGCATTTTCTGGGCTGATTATTCATTCTCTGTTCTATATCGTCAAGAAGTTCTTGAGATAAGT
>CAIKLL010000083.1 GCA_903828265.1 uncultured Rickettsiales bacterium | reverse complement strand
TTATCAAATTAATTCACTTTTACAGGATGCTATAAATAATCTTGAAAAAAATAATTTTGTAGAAGCTAAAGTATTATTATATAAAATTTTAGATATTGAGCCTAAAAATTTTGATGCCCTTAATATAATTGGGGTGATTAATGGTAATGAGAATAATCATTTAGAAGCTCTTAATTTCTTTAAAAAAGCTCAAAAAATTAGGCCAGGTGATAATCTTATTAATTTTAACTTAGCCAAATCTTTTTCTGAAATTGGTGATGATTTAGAAGCTGTTAAATATTATGAAATAGCAATTAAATTAGATAAAAATCATTTAGGCTCTTTGCTAAATTTCGGAAAAAGCCTTGATCAATTAAAAAGGTATGATGAGGCTTTAATTTATTATGATCATGCCATCAAACTAAAGCCTGACTATTTTGAAGCGCATTATAATAAAGGCAATACACTTAAAACTCTTAAACGTAACGATGAAGCTTTAATTCATTATGATCAAGCTATCAAATTAAAACCTGATTTTTTTGAAGCTTATAATAATAGAGGCACAACGTTTGAGTCACTTAAAAGATACGATGATGCATTATTTAATTATGATCAGGCTATTAAATTAAAACCTGATTTTTCTTTACCTTATAATAATAAAGGAAATATATTTAAATATCTTAAGCGATATGATGAGGCCTTATTAAATTTTGAAAAAGCTTTGAAATTAAAACCTGATTATGAATATTTATTTGGGATGTATTTACATACGAAAATGTTTATTTGTGATTGGCAGAATTACAAAGATAAAGTTGAAAATTTATTATTGCAAATTAGTAAAAATAAAAAATCTTGTAGTTGTCTTCAACTTTTAAGTTTAAATGACACGCCTTCAATCCAGTATAAATCTTCCGAGATATGGATAAATGATAAACATCCATTCAATTTTTCATTAGGTCCTATTTTAAAATCTAAGCGGCGAGATAAAATAAAGATTGGTTATTATTCTCCAGATTTTCGTGAGCATCCGGTTACTAATTTAATAATAGAACTACTTGAGTTACATAATAAAAATCAGTTTGAATTATTTGGATTTTATTTTGGGCCGCCAGATTCTTCACAAATGAATAAACGAGTTTTGACTGCTTTCAATAAGTTCTTCGATGTGGGACTTAAAAGTGACAAAGATATAGCGCTAATGTCTAGAGAAATAGGCATAGACATAGCCGTAGACTTAGCTGGATTTACTAAATACGCTAGAACAGATATTTTTGCTTATCGTGCTGCCCCAATTCAGGTTAACTACCTTGGTTATCCAGGAAGTATGGCTGCAAATTATATTGATTATATTATTGCTGATCCAATTATTATACCCCCTGAAAGTCAGAAATATTATTCTGAAAAAGTTGTTTATCTTCCTAACAGTTATCAACCTAATGATAGGAAGCGGGAGATATCCAAAAAAATATTTACCAAAGAAGAATTAGATTTGCCAAAAGAGGGTTTTGTATTTTGTTGTTTTAATAATAATTTTAAAATAACACCGCCGACATTTAATGGTTGGATGAGAATTCTTAAGAGCGTCAATGGTAGTGTTTTGTGGTTATTAGAAGAAAATCCAATAGCTGCATTAAACTTGCGTAAAGAAGCACAATTTAGAGGCGTTAATCCTAATAGACTGATATTTGCCAAAAGAACAAATCTATCAGAGCATTTGGCAAGGCATCGAGCCGCAGACTTATTTTTAGATACTTTACCTTATAATGCGCACACAACTACTAGCGACGCGCTCTGGGCAGAACTGCCAGTATTAACCTGCACGGGTGAAAGTTTTGCTAGTCGTGTAGCAGCTAGTTTGCTTAATGCAATAGAATTACCGGAATTAATTACAAATACGCAGGAGCAATATGAGGCTTTAGCCATTGAGTTAGCCACTACTCCTGAAAAGCTGAGATCCATTAAACAAAAGTTAGAACGTAATAAATTAACCACAGCATTATTTGATACGCCGCGATTTACTAAGCACATCGAGGCTGCTTATAAGCAGATGCACGAACGTTACCAAGCTGATTTACCATCAAATAATATTTACATTAATAATTAGTATTTAACTCCAGCGCCTTTCAAAAAAGGTGCGTCAGGATCTAATGGCCATCTTGGTTTTGCAAGAACTTCAAGATTATCTTCAATTCCCTTTTTAAATCTCTCAATTCCAGCCCAAGCAATCATTGCTCCATTATCACTACAAAGTTCAATGGGTGGAAAGAAATTTTCAAAATCCATTTCTTTACTTAGTTTATCTAAATTATTTCTAATGCTTTTATT
>CAIKLL010000082.1 GCA_903828265.1 uncultured Rickettsiales bacterium | reverse complement strand
TATAGTTTTTTTAGATTGGCCACTCTCTAAGATATATTGTTTAAAGGTAATCATAAGTCCCACCCTGATTGATCGTTTTTACTTATATGCTTTTTAACTTCTTGTTGTTTTTTATAAATTTTAAACTGTTTACTATTATATTTGTTATGAAATAAATACCTCTAATTTATGCGACTTACAATCACTATTTTATGTTTATTAAATGCCTCATTTGTTTTTGCTCAAACTGACACAACAGACAATTTCGACTATAGTAATTTTGGGGATGCGGATGGCGTTAAACGTTATTGTTCTCAAAAAGTATTGAATCAAACCCCTCAAAGAATTTTGAGTTTAGGATTCGAGAACTATGGTGGATTTTCCATGCCTGGTATAAGTTTTAATGCCAAACAATTTCCTACGCAAATTGATATAGCCCAAGTAAACGCAATAAGAGCACAAGTAAATGTGCCAGTCATTTCTACCAATAAGCTCATTTGGCAAATGGGAGTAAACTATTGGACTAGTCAATTCAATGTTAGTAATCCAACAGTAAACAATTTTGCAGCTGCTTTAGATAAAAGCTCCTTATTAACAGCAGGAATAAATACCACTGTTTTTAAACCTTTAAATGAAAAGAATTTTTTAATTTTTCAAGCTAGCACTGACGTAAACGGTTTGTTTGAAAATGCAAAAGCGATTCAAGACAAAGCAGTCACTTTAAGTGGTACAATTATTTATGGATGGAAGACATCTGAAAAAAATATGATTGGTACTGGTTTAGCCAGAACCTATCGTGCGGGTCGATTAATGCATCTACCTGTTTTGTTTTGGAATAAAACTTTCAATGATAAATGGGGTATGGAGCTTTTACTTCCTGCGCGTGGTTTTGTTCGATATAATTTCTCTACAACAAACATGTTACAGGCGGGTTTTGAATTAGAAGGAAATCAATTTTTAATGCAACTACCAAATACAACGACTAAGAATACTTATATTCAACGTGGAGAAATTAAGCCAAGAATTATGTGGGATAAAAAGCTTACTGGATTTCTATGGTTTAATGCACAAGCAGGCTTGAGGTACAATTACCGTTTCGATGTAGTTAACAGGTATGACGCTAGGGAAGATAGTCAACGCTTCTTTACTAGTAATTTAGGCAATCCATTGTTTTTTAATATTAGCCTAAACTTTGTATCTCCTTAGTATTATTTAGCTTGTTGCCTTGTCCAGTTATCTGTTCTTCCAATAATGGAAACCCCGATATACCCTCTCACTTCAAGTGAATTGGGGTTGATCATTTTAATGGTACAAGAGTAGGTGCTGCCATTTTTAGGATCATAAATATTGCCATCATCCCAAAGATTATTTTCCTTATAAGTGAAGCCCCAAATATTAATCATTCCAAGTAGGGCTCTTGTTTTATTTGCTTCGTCAGGGTGGTTTTTATCTTGCTTTGGCTTTCCAGTTTCAGGGTCATTGGGTTCTTTTAACCAAACTATTTTTCCTTGGTATTTATCGCCATTTTTATAGATACGTACCATGGCGTTTCCTTCTCCTGTTTTCCACACACCAACAATGGAGTCTGCACTATCAGCAATGGGGGCGAAAGAGCTGCCCATTAACAATAAGAAAACAGCACTAAAGGAGCTTATCAATAATTTTTTCATATTATTTTTATAATTTAAATG
>CAIKLL010000081.1 GCA_903828265.1 uncultured Rickettsiales bacterium | reverse complement strand
TTATAAACCTCTATCAGATTAAAGGACTTAATATCCGACCATAACTGCCGTAATCTTCTTCTCCTTTCTCTGCGAACCTGTATTAGTCCGCTCTTATCCTTAATCCCAATCCAGCCCCCAGGCTGTCTAAATAAATAATGATTACTCATAAGCACCACTAAGTTTGATAACATTGCAAAAGGGATGGAATTTGCAATTTTAATTTGCAGGATATAATCCCATACTAAAACTGTTGAAATACCGGCTGCCATCCCTAATATAACTGATTTCCCACTACTTCTGAACCCAAACAGTGCCATAATAAACGGAACAGTTACTACTGGCATATAAAAAGAATAAGTTTTAATTAATATCTCCTGTAATGTACCTTCCTGTAATGATAGAAATAATGAAAATACACCAATTATCAAGGAAACAATACGAGCAGAAAATAATTCACTTTTATTGAATTCTAGATTTAAGGGCTTTAAAAAATCATGCACTATCAAAACTGAAGCTGAATTTATCCATGAATCAACAGTTGACATAATCGTTGCCATAAAACCTGCAAGTATTAAGCCTTTAAATCCTATTATATAGGTAGGTGTAAAAATAATATGTTTAATAACGTCATTTGCCTTTAGAGTAGGATCGATAGCTAAAGTTAATACTCCAATCCAATCAAGTATTAATAAAAGTATAAAACAAGTAACAGCAGCAATAATGAAAGATTGTTTTACCTGGGTAATACTTTTTGCCATGGCAATTCTTTGAAAAATAGCTGGTGAGAAGCCAGGACAAATAAAGAATAAAAATAAAAAAAATTGATAAAATGAAAGCTGATTTGAAAAACCAAAAACCTCCTTATAATCAAACAATTTATGAGTAGTTAAAGTATTTGTAATACTATCGACAGTGTCAATGCTGTTAAGCAAAACATATGCTATAATCGGTATTACGACGGCAAAGGTAAAAAACTGCAGTACATCGGTAAAAGTAACTGATTTTATTCCTCCTAAAGACGAGTACAAGGTCACTACAACCGCTGCTAGCGTTATTCCGTAAATGTTTGAAATACCAAGGGAATATCCAAAAATTAACCCCGATAATTTTAGTTGTACTGCTATTAATCCTGCTGTACCTATAAAACCGGAAATAGCAGTAATTACTCTAACCTTTTGACCAAACAAACCGCCCATAGCGTCTGCTATTGATAATTTGCCTAAAAACTCCCCAACTCTTGGGGCAAAAAATAAACCATAAATTAAAAGAGAGATAGGAGAACCTATATCAACCCATACGGAATAAAGCCCTTTATGGTAAGTATTAGAAATAGTGTTGTAGAAAAAATCTCCACTAATCCAAGTAGCAATTATAGTAGCTGCAATAGTGGCAGTACTAAAATTTCTATTACCTATGGCATATTCTTTAATATTCTTAATGCCACTACTAGAAGCAAGTCCTAGAATTATAGTAGCTACCAAAAACCCAATAAAAATTCCTGAATCTATGTCAAATTCCATGTTTAAAAATATATTTATTATATAACCAGTAGTTGATTAGCTTATAATATATAACCTTGTTAGGCAAAAATAAACATGAATTTTGGATTATATAATTTAACTAGCTAATAATTTTTATACCTAATATGAGCTTATGATGCCACAAAGTACCTGATTATAAAAACTTTTTACACGAGCAGTATTATAGGTTTGCTTTGTTCGGATAAGTTCAATTAAACTGCTATATATGTTAAGTTATTTATAAGATTAATGCTAAAATTACGATTAGGAGGGTAGTATGTCCGGTCAACTTGTTTCTGATCCTCTATTTGTAGGGCTTACAAGACCATCAATGATTTTTGGGGTAAGTATTCAGTATGCAATGCTTAACCTAATCGTTTCAGTTACGATGTTTATTCAAAAATCTAGTATTTATATAATTTTTATTGCTCTTGTTGTTCATATGATAGGTTATTTACTTTGCTTTAAAGAACCACGTTTTATGGAGCTTTATCTTAATTATAGTAGCAAGTGTAATCAATGTCCTAATAAGTCTTTTTGGGGAGCCAATTCCTATAGCGTATAATTGGTAGTAAAATATGTTAAAGTTGTTTAAGACTGCTGCAGCAAAAGAGTCAAAAGCGAGAAGGGAAAAACCAGTTTCTCACTTTATCCCATATAAGTGCCACTGGGATCAAAATACGATTTTGACAAAATCAAATGGCTTGCTCCAAGTAGTAAAAGTAGGAGGCTTTTCTTTTGAAACTGCTGATGATGAGGATTTAGATATTCGTAAGAATATACGTAATTCTATGTTTAAAAATATGGCATCAGGAAATATAACTTTATACTTTCATACCGTAAGACGTAAACAAGCGGTGATGCATCTTGGAAGTGGAGTACCTACTGATCCAACAAACAAAACCTCTAAAGATTTTATTAGCTATCTTGAATCTGAATGGCAGGCTAAGAGTTCAAATTCTGATTCTTATTTTAACGAATTATATATTACTATTTTATACGAACCTGACAAAGAAGGGGCGGCGGTAGTACAATACTTGCTAACCAAAATGAGGCAGAAATCCAATAAAGCCGTTTGGGAGAAGGATATGCGAGAAATGCATGATAGTATGCAGGAAATGACAACGCGGATGCTAAATACTTTCAGGGATTATGATGCAAGGTTACTGGGGATAAAAAAAACACGGGAAGGTAATTTTTGCGAAATTAGTGAATTTTTAGGAATGCTAGTAAATTGCGGGGATCATACTCCTATGATGGTTACTCGAAATAAATTGGATAACTATTTACCGACAAATCGACTTTTTTTTGGTTCTCGTTCAATAGAAGCACGGGGACCTAGAGGGAGAAGGTATGCAGGTATTGTAAGCGTTAGAGAATATGGACCCGCAACATCAGCGGGGGTTTTTGACGGATTTTTGCAAATGCCTTTTGAGTTCATTATGACTCAGAGTTTTGTTTTTTCCAACCGTACTATTGCTATTAATAAAATGCAACTACAGCAAAATAGGATGATACAGGCTGAAGATAAGGCAGTATCTCAAATTGCAGAGATTTCTCGTGCTCTTGATATGGCTATGAGTGGCGAGATTGGTTTTGGGGAGCATCATATTTCCATTTTATGTATAGATAATGATTTAAAGGCGTTAGAAAACAGTTTGTCAATGGCTTCTGTAGAATTTTCAAACTGTGGGATGCAACCCGTACGTGAAAGAGTTAATATGGAACCGAGTTATTGGGGACAATTGCCAGGTAATATAAGTTATATAGTAAGAAAATCAGTAATTAATACCCTTAACCTCTCCGGTTTTGCTTCTATGCATAATTATCCGTTAGGTAAAATATCCGGTAACCATTGGGGAGATTATGTAACAGTTCTTGATACTACATCGGGCACTCCTTTTTACTTTAACTATCATGTAAGAGATGTAGGTCATACCCTAATTATTGGGCCGACAGGAGCTGGTAAGACAGTATTAATGAATTTTCTTTGTGCGCAGGCACAGAAATTTCGTCCCAGAACCTTTTTCTTTGATAAAGATAGGGGAGCTGAGATTTTTATTAGAGCCTTAGGGGGTATATATACTGTTATCGATCCGGGAGCTAATTGTGGGTTTAATCCCTTTAAACTTCCGGATAATGGTGAAAATAGGACTTTCTTATTAGATTTGTTAAAGACATTAGTAACATCTAATGGCGAAACATTAAATGCTGAAGATATAAAGATTTTAACGCAGGCTGTTGATGGTAACTATAAATTAGATCACCGAGATAGAAAACTTAGTAATATTGCCCCTTTCCTTGGCATGGACGGCCCGGGAACTCTTGCTAGTAGAATTGCCATGTGGCACGGTAAAGGTTCGCATGCAAAAATTTTCGATAATGAAGAGGATAAAATAGACCTTACCTTAGCTAGAGTTTTTGGCTTTGAAATGGCAGAATTATTGAAAGATCCAGTGAGTCTCGCACCGGTTCTCCTTTATATTTTCCACCGTATTAACATCTCGCTAGATGGTTCAAGAACGATGATAGTTCTTGATGAAGCATGGGCTTTAATAGACAACCCTGTATTCGCGCCAAAAATTAAAGATTGGTTAAAAGTATTAAGAAAGTTGAATACTTTTGTAATTTTTGCTACCCAAAGTGTGGAGGACGCAAGTAAAAGTAGAATTAGTGATACCCTAATTCAACAAACTGCTACGCAAATTTTTCTACCTAATCTCAAAGCAACCGAAGTTTATAGAAGTGCTTTCATGCTATCGCAAAGAGAATATATTTTAATTAAAACAACCGATCCGGCCTCAAGATATTTTCTAATAAAACAAGGTGTGAACGCAGTTGTTGCAAAAGTAAATTTAAGCGGTATGGATAATATTATTAATGTTTTATCGGGAAGAGCGGATACTGTTTTATTGCTTGATAGAATTATAGAAAGATATGGTTCTGATCCTAAAAAATGGTTGCCTATTTTTTACCAAGAAGTTAAGTCATTATAGTTAAGATGGATTATATAAGGAGTTTATTAAAGAACAGCTTGAGTTTAACAGCCGTTAAATTACCGGTATTATTTATATTAGCCTTATCTCTTATTATTAATAATAATGCCAAAGCAGCTGATACAATGGATACGGTTATTGATACTTTAACTAATCTTACTTGTGAAACTCAAGGTGTTGGGGGATTGCTCAGATCAGAGTTTTCACATACATGCATTCCAGCTCCCTTTTTTACTTTTTTAGTAGCAAATCTGGTTTCTCCTGGACTTTATGCCAATACACTTCTAAGAGTTAAGATCAACGATAGTGATCTCTTTCCGGGAGCCTGTACCCGCGCCAACAGAATTGAATTTACCGACCAAAAGTTAAGCTTTGCTATGTGTAATAACATAAAACTCGAAGGAACTAGGGTGTTGGCACTGGTAAATGCAGTAGTCCCTATTGCTTCGGCCATATTTACCGGCCAGGCTCCTTGGGATGAAATCCAAAAAGCTTGGAATGTACCTAAGGCAGATTATCACGAGGTTTATTCCAATCAGAGAGAAGGGGCAAGTGGGATGATGGTAGATATCGGAATAATACCCGTTTTTCCGTGGAAGGTGATTAAAGAAAAAGATAAAATGTGTGTTGCCACCCAGAGTTTTAGTGGGTGGATACCAATTGGTTGTAAATATATAAAAGAACCTTATCCAATCTCTATTTACTCTGATTTCTTAGATCTAAATTCTGCACCAGCTATCCAAAATATCAGTAATGATTACAACAATATTTTATCCTTAACACAATGCTCTAATGCAGGAGGATGTTACAAGAGAGCAGTTGATAATTCTAAGACCGGTATAGTAATGAGCGGTCCTATAATAGAATGTGTGAAGGAAATGATCGCAAAATTAATGATTAGTAACGCTGTTTGTAGCTTTAGCGACGTTAAAACTGTGTTAAATAGCGCATCAAGGACTTCCAGTGCTCTTTTCCAATTTCAGGTTAACATGCATAAAACGGTAGCAGCATTATTGACTATCTATGTTATTATTTTTGGGTTTAAGATTATACTTGCTGGAGATATACCGCAAAAGGCAGAAATAGTGAATTTTGTAATTAAATTTGTTTTCGTAGTATATTTTTCAATCGGTATTAATATCAGCCAGAATAGCGGTAATGATTTGAACAGGCTAGACGGTATGATAGAATGGGCTTTTCCGTCTTTACTTGACGGTATGACGGATCTAGCTAGTTGGATAATAAGTGCAAGTCCTTCCGAGCTCTGCAAATTTTATTCCACAGATTATGCGCCAAATATGAGCCATATAGCCTTGTGGGATTCTCTTGATTGTAGAATTAGCCATTATCTAGGCCTTGATGTAATTCAGACAATGATTGTAGAGAACGCTTCTAGAAATCACGATTTTTCAAAGTTGGATATACTTAGTTTTCCTATACCGCCGTATATTTATTTACTTGTCCCTGCTGTTATTTCCGGTGATTTTACTTTAATTTCCCTAGCCCTGATGTATCCGCTGATGGTAATCTCAGTTGGAGCTTTTGTAGTGAATGCTACGGTTGTTTGTATGATATCCATAGTTGTTCTCGGGGTTCTTGCTCCACTTTTTGTTCCTATGTATTTATTTAACTATACTAAGGGGTACTTCGAAGCTTGGGTAAAACTTCTTATTTCTTTTATGCTTCAGCCAATGGTTGCAATCGTGTTTATGACCACGATGCTCTCAGTATATGATTTTGGTTTTTATGGAACCTGTAAATATAATTATAAAGAAATAGCCTTTTCTGGGCCACAAATGCAAATGGCTACTCTAAACGGCGCTTTAGGCACATATGTTCCGGGAGATAATGGTGGGGGTAGGGCTATTAGATATTACTATCTTGATAACGATTGGACAAAATATGCAAATGATGAGGATAGAAAAGGATGTATTAATAGTTTAGGCTTTATCTTGAATAATCCTTTAGCTTGGTTATTTGATACTCGAGAGACGATAGTTTCCAATGCAGTCATGCCTTGGATCGACGATGCTTCCGGAAATGAAGAAAAAAAACGTTTTAACTTCCTCGATGCTATAAAAAGTTCTCCTGGGATGTTTTTTGACATGCTAGAGGTAATCTATGAAAAAATTAAAACCTTGGCTTTAGCGCTGCTTACAGCGTGTTTTACCTTGTATTTAATGCAACATTTTAGTGAAACGCTAGCTGAATTTGCTGCGGATATGACTGAAGGTGTCTCAATAGCCAATATGGCAATTAAACCTCAGACTTTATATAAAGCTGGAATGGCAGCGCTAAATGCTGCAGGAGGAGCTAAAGGTGCAGCAGATAAAGCCGCTGCAGGCGGAGGCGGTGCGATGGATAAAATGGCCCAGGGGCGTAAAGGTGCAAGTGATAAATTTGCGACTACAGGAGGCGCAAGAGATAAAGTTTCTACTGGAATTAGCAAGGAAGCAGGAGATAAAACTTCTACTAGCAAAGTGGAAAGTCCAGGACGTCCTTCTACTATTAAACCATCAGAAAAATCCTTATCTAGTGTAGAAGAGAACCAGGCTAAACCCGTTGAAGAGGGTATTAAACCAAAATTATCCGGTAAAGATAGTGCTAAAGTAGAGCAAATAACACAAGATTCGTTAGAACCAAAAGATCTATCAAAAGTAGCAAGAACATCGCAGCTAACTAAGTTAGAGGATGCGTCACGTGATCTAATCCCTGTTGATAAAGGCTTAAAAGCAAAATCACCGGAGAAAGAGAATAGTGAGATAGAATTAGATAAAAGAGATTCTTCTAAAAAAGAAAGTGAAGAGCAAATAGAAAGAAATGCACTTGAAGATAGAGAATCGCAAATAGAACAGCGCAAGGATATATCAGATGCAACTGCTGTAGGAAAACCACTAAAAGCGGTAGATTTGGAATCATTGAAATATAACGAATTTGCTACTGGAGCAACTGCAGAATTATATTCTAAACTTTTAAAAGCTAATAAGGAAGGTTTTGTAGAACAACGTTTAGCAGATAGACCTCCTGCAGAGCGTCCTAATATTTTCTTTTCTGCAATAAAAGATTTAGGAGATGAGCATCCTATTACTAAAGCGTTTGAAGAATATATGTTAACGCAAGGGACTTCTCAAGATGATCTTAATGCTATCAAGCTTGCTGCCTTGAGCTTTAAAAAACGAGGTAGAGATGAATAAGTTATTCTTTCAATTGATAATTTTTTTATTTATTAAGTTAGGGTGTTATAGTGCCTATGCCAATTTCGGAGAATCATGTGTTAACCTTCCGGCAGTTGATAATTCAGGATATTTGATGAATGATACGGCATATGGGTATTTAGTAAAAAATATTGATATGACAACTAATATTCAGAATGGTTGTACACATGGTTGTACACAAGACGGTAATATTTTAAGGTTTTGTATAAGAAATAATACTACTAATCCTGTTTGTAATCCTGTAGCTATGAATTTAGGTCAGGTAAAAAAACTTCAGGATATTAGTTCAAATCCGGATATTGGGGCAAATCCTCTCCTTGCTGATATACAGGTTTCAGTAGAAGTAGTAGATAGTAACTTATGTCTTATGATGTCTACTTCCCGTGGTAAAATGCCGGTAATTTGTCGGGTATATAATTCAATTATTGTTATTAATCCCGGGGTAGAGGCATCTGTCTGTCAGAACCTCGGTGCTTCATGTTATGACGGTTCATCTAAAAGCCAATCTTTGCTAAGTTTTTCTGGTGTTACTATCAATTGTGTCCGCCAGACCCTAGATAAAGTATTTTATACCGGTAATGGCTGTTCCCAGACAGAAGACAGTATATATTTTACTTTATTAAGTCCGTTTCCATATTTCCAAGAAGCAATGAAAAAATCGATAGGAGCGGCTTTAATCTTATATGTTATGTTTTATGGTTTCAAAGTGGTATTAAACAATGAATATGTACACTTAAATAAAGTCGCAACGTTTATTTTAAAATTCCTCTTTGTAGTTTATTTTTCTGTAGGGCTTGGTAATTATTACGATCAAACGGGGAAGAGTGTGAATCATAATGGTATGACAGAAACAGTACTACCTATGCTTCTGCAATTGACTTCTGATTTCACTGAGATAGTTTTCCTTTCAGGAGGTTCGCAAGGATTATGTAATTATGATCCAAGTAAATATGAAGCTGGTTATGGCTTTTATAGAGTTTGGGATGCTATAGACTGTAGAGTCGGTTATTATTTTGGTATGCAATTGCTTTATAACCTTGGAAGTGCAGGTTTTCTAAGTGGCGGTTCCACTTCTGCTTATGGCAATATTGCTAGTAGTGCGGCGGATTTTGGTCCGCCAGGAACAGAGGGCATCGAAGCTTTAAAGAAACCAGGAATGCTGACATTTTTTGTAGTAATGTTTGGTTTTTTTATGGCCGGAAACATAATTATAGTCTTGTGCGGTATGATTTTCGGCATAATATTTCTGTCGGTGATTTTTTATTTTTTAAATGTTTATCTGGTCTCCATGGTTACGCTTTACGTAATGGTTTATATATCACCAATTTTTGTTCCAATGCTGTTGTTTGAAAGAACAAAAGGGTATTTTGATGCTTGGACAAAAATAATTGTTTCTTGTGCACTGCAACCAGCTGTAGTTGGTGGGTTTGTGGCCTTATTGCTTACTATGTATGATTCCATTTTTTTCGGAAATTGCGAATATTTAAGGCATGATTATAACTCCTCGGGAATTAATTTTAGTACTTTTGAACTGAGAGAACCAGCAAGTGAACCAGAAAAATGCATAAATAGTACAGGGTATAAATTAATAAAATTTTATTTAGGCCAAGGTTGGGAGAAGAAAACACTCCTGATATTTGAAATTACCACACTTAGTGATTTCTTAGATTTGGCTCTAAGTATGGTATATATGGTTGTGTACGTATTTATATTTTATTTTGCAATCCAGTCCGTTAATGAATTTATTTCTGACCTCACCAGTGGGCCGAATATGTCATCAGTTGTTGTGTCGCCTACTGCCATTATGGATAAGGCAAAACAAGCTGCAGAATTTATTAAAGCTGCTGCCTCTAAAGATCCTCAAGCTGCTAAGGCAGCCGTCTCTCAAGAAAAAAAATCAGAGACCGGCGGAGATAAAGAGGGAGAAACTTCTGATAAAGTATCTACCGGTGGATCATCCAAGGAAGAAGCATCTGATACAATTTCTGCTCCTGGAGGTAGTAAGTAATGAAAAATAATAAATTTGCTTATCTTCTTGGAATGGTCGGTCTTGCAATTTTGACCATGATAATATTATGGATAATAGCAATTGTTGGTTCTATGGATCTAACTGACGGTTGTTTATATCGATACAACCTGAATAATGAAGGTAATTTATCTAGTAGCGATGTGGTAAGTAATACCGTAACACTCAAAGCTTCTGCCAATTATACGGGTTCTGATGTAGGTGTATCTTCTAGCGGAGGTGCGGGAGTCGCACTTGATCCAAATGCGTATGGTAAATGGTTGAATACTAATTTAGGATTAAAACCTGGCCAGCTTGTTCAATTTTATATTAAGGGAGAAGTTAGTCTCTGCAAAGCATATATCCCAATAAATAATTTACAGCAAGATTCTAATTTAGACATTGAGGGTAAAAAAATTGAGATTCCAAGAGTAGAGGATCAGACTACTCCTCCGGTTTCCTTAATACTTGATGCTAGAACGCCAAATTGGAAGAATTTAACTGAACTATATAGAAATGATAGATTTTATGTAGCCCTTTATCGTGAGAAAAAAACTACAGTGTCTACTAGCTCTATTTATAATTATTTTACCAAAACGATGACCACGGCGGATTGTAGAGAAGGTAAAAGGACCTACAGCCCGATATGTGGTAGATACAGCTTGTGGAATGGCACAGGTAACTATGTTAGCGATTGCGAATTGGTTACTGATTGTGGTATTTGTGGCCAATGTGGTTCTCATTGCAGTACTTGGGACACTTGGGGATGGATATGTTGGGGATGGCAAATACCTGATTGTTGCTCATGTTGTAAAAATGTTACTGCCCTTGCTCCTGAACCTTATGCAAATAACGGTAGTCGTACTTATCCTGCTCCCTGGAGCGGTACTATTTCTGATTTGTGGAATGTAACTAGTCATAGTTGCAGTTCAGAGGCTGGTTATATTAAGGGATCTTTCCAAAATCAAAAATATTTCTGGTTTAGTGCTAACGATCCTGTAGGTCTCATAAGTAGAATCGACAGTAGTGTTAACCCTACTAATGCAGGGAGTGCGGGTAGTAATTTCACCCGTGTACAAATTGAGGCGGACCAAAGCTTCTATAACAATAGTACCGATTATCAAATTATAAAAATAGAAAAAGCAGGTTATAACGGCAGAGATGTTGGGTATTTACAATATAAACTAGCTGATGCGGATGGTGCTTATGGCGATAATACAGGCGGTTTTGTACTTAATATAAAACAGACTAAATGTATCCGAACTAAAGGTAATGGGATGAACGATTCTATTCAAGGAAGAGGAGTTGTACAGTATGTTATTGCTGATTACGGCTCTAATCCGAACACTAATGCGCCAACAAATATTCAAAATATTGTTGTAGATGCCGGCGGTAAGGGTTCCATAACTGCTCCAACTAGTAGTGGAGGGTATTTATGGTTAAAAATTAATAATGCACCAGAAGATTATAAAGATAGTTTTGGTCAATATACCGTTTCTTTCCTTTCCGATATAAAACACGGTGGTTTTTATGATGATGTATTAAATCCTTTATTTGAAGGTTTAAAAACGAAAATAAAAACTACTGCTATAACAATATTTAAAAATATGACCTGCTATCAAGGTATCGGCGGTACAGGTAATTGTACAAATTTCTTTAATTACATAAAAGGGCTTTTAAGCCTTTACATAATGTTTTATGGAGCAATGTTTTTACTTGGTATGGTTAAAATAAGCCAAACAGACATTGTAATAAGAGTAATAAAAATTGCATTTGTGGCAGGACTTATGGATGGTAAGACTTTTGCCTTTTTTAACGATTATGTTTTCAATTTTGTAACAGAATTCTCTGATACAATAATTGCAAATATGAGCGGATATAGCTTATTTTCTAGTTCTACGAGTGTTTCAAACCCATTTATGTTTTTGAATGAGGTATTTACTAAAATATTTTTGAGTAGCACTTTTGCTGCTCAAATGATGGCACTTCTTTCAATGGGAATTAATGGTGTGATTTATTTTATACTGTTGTTCGTTTGTTTAGGGATAGTAATAATAGTTGGTTTTAGGGCCTTGGCCGTATATTTAATGGCATATTTTGCTATTGCAGTATTAATTGGTATAGCACCGTTATTTTTGACCTTTATTCTTTTTGAGAAAACACGTTACCTTTTTGATAATTGGGTCAAATTTACTTTGAGGTATATGCTCGAGCCTACTATTATGTTAGCTGGTATTATTATTCTTACTCAATTATTTACGATATTTTTAGATTATGTAATTGGTTATAGTGTATGTTGGAAATGTGCTATTCCGTTTAAGATTCCTTTTCCTAGTATTCCGGGTTTCAATCCAGCCTTTTTAGATGTACCGCTTTTCTGTTTTAATTGGTTTGCTCCTTGGGGATTCGATTACAGAAGCAGTTCGATGGGAGTAAATATGCAAAATATTGTCATACTTTTAATGATTACTTACTGTATGTGGGGATATATAGAATTTTCAGATAAAATGGTGGCAAAACTTGCTGGCGGTGTAGGTGGACCTTCCGCAACGGCTATGGGTGCGGATATGTCAGGGTGGGTTGAAAATAAAGCCCTGACAAAAGTCGGTCTAGATAAAGATAGCCGCAACGAGATGCAGGCTAAAGCTAGAGATAGGCTACAAAGTATGGATAAAGGGCCACAAGGATCTATGAAGCCGGGAAATAGACATGACCGTTCCCCTAACGGTGAAGGAGTCGAAAAGCCTGAAAGTGGTGAAAGATAGTGGAAACGGTAAAAACAGAAGGAGTAGAAGTAAATTGTGTTAGATAATAGAGAAAGGCAGTTATTTATTTAGGAAAAAGATGAAATCAGCCAGTAAAATTTTATTAGTGATTATAACCATAATACAGGCATTTATACCGAAAGCTTATGGTGACGATAATGTTTTTGATTGGATGAATGCAGATATAATGTCTTTTACTCCTTCGCCAAGATGTATAGAGGTTCCTAAATTTTCAAGTGTCAATCAATCGAATAAGAATCTTAACGTGGCAGAGCCAAACAAATGGGTGCCAGCAGGCGTACATGTTGACCAGAATAAAATGCTTTCAATGACTTGGAATACTAAAGGAGTTTCTCCTAGACCACAAAAGTATCGAGTACTATACAGAATTGATCCTAGATTTAGTCAACCTCAAATTTTTATTCAAAAATATGATTATGTCCAACAGAAGTATATAACTGATTTTAATAATTATAGATCTCAGATTTTACCTTTTTACCAGCAAAATTATATATTTTCTACTACCAGATTTGATGATTTTAATGATTACTTTAATTTTGTTGGGCGACAAAAGATATCAGTTCAAAAAAATGATGTAGTTAATATTACTCTTGATGCTAATGGGAATTTTTTTGGTTCAGACGGTGATATGCAGGGAGGGCTTGGAAACGATGGGAACCCAATTAGTATTTTTACTGATAGCTCTTCGGCAGTGCTTAGAAATAAGGTAATGTATGCTTCGGCTAATAAGTGGTGTTCCGATATTATTACTACCGCTACTCCTGATTATACTACTCGGTGTTTGGCGGTCCCCGGGAAATACCTTAATTTGGGAGATCAAATACCGCAGTTAGTAGGAAAAATTTCGGATAGCTATTTTACTTCTAAGATTAACTCTATTCCTTCATGTCCTGATAATGCTGATGGGGCTGATAATCCGGTATGTTTTTATGATAATGGACGGGGATTTAAAGTTGATATTGGTGGGGTAACTATTAAGGATTATAAGCAAAAATTTATCTATTCTCCGTTCAGTGGTAAATATTTCTTATATCATTATTCTGATTCCGCCGGGGATTTAAATTTTACTACTCCTTGGCCTATTACAGGAATGTACGGTAATGGTTTTCTTCAACAGATGCTGCAGTGGAAAACATTTGCTACCAGTATAGATGTTATTAACTATATTAATCTACTTCTTTATTTGAATGCTAACTCGCTAACACCCGTTAATTTTTTCCATTTCGGCGGCTATACTATGGAAATCGAAATAGGTCAGGCAAGTGCAGTAATAAGTCCTGAGGATTTAAGTAATATAAGAGTTGACTATTATATTGCGGAAACGGGCTCTCCTGATAATAATACTATAGGTAATATTGTAACTCAGGATTTTAAGGGTAACGCTCCTACATCTGGCTGGTTGTGGTTAAAGGTTTCAGGTGTTTCTAATCTCGCGGGAAACATAAATGTTAATATAGCAAATTATACACGATCTACTTGGTTTTCTTCTGTAGTCTATGGTGATTTAGTTTCTCCTTTAAGGGATAAATATAATGAATTAAGTCGCATAATTTATGAAAAATTGGTGAGTAACCCAACTCTGCAAGCTATCGCAAAAAGCTGTCTTGTAATATATATAATAATATATGGATTGGCTTTCCTAGCAGGAGCAGTTCAAATTACTGTAACTGATATAGTTATCAGAGTCTTAAAAGTCGGAGTAATAGTAGCTTTATTTAGTGAAACCAGCTGGTCATTTTTTAACGATAATTTATTTAAAGTGTTTGTTTCCGGAAGCGATTACTTATTAACTACAGTAGTAGGTGTTACAAGTACAGTAGGTAACGTGTTTGGATTTATAGATCCTATTTTTGATAAATACGGTAATGGCGATATATGGGCTTTACTTGCTATTCAGTTATTACAAATACATAATGGTTTGGCATTTTTTGCATGTCTGGCTATTTATTCAATGTTAATTTATCTTAGAGCGGTGCTTGAAGTAATTATAACCTATTGCCTTGCCTTTTTGGGACTAGCGGTGATGATTTCTCTTGCTCCGTTTTTTATAATACTAATTCTTTTCGAGCAAACAAAAAGTCTTTTTGATAATTGGCTTTCCATATTATTTAGTTATATGCTACAACCTACGGTGCTATTGGTATTTTTCCTGCTTATAGACCAGTTAATGGGTGAATACATAACAGAGGTAGTAGTTAAAGCTTGTTGGGGAATTTTAATCCCTCTGAAAATTTCTATCGATTTGCATAATATTGGTATACCAATTAGTTTTTCATTTTCTCTGCCATTTTTATCCGGCATTCCATTCTATATTCCGGTGGTAAGTGATATGAATTCAATTGATGATTTTTTCAATGCTAAGGGCACTTTTGTAAGAGTTGCAACCTCCGGATTTATATTTTTTATATATTGTAAATTATCGGCCGGTTTAATAGATTATATAACACTCATCACTAATTCCTTAACTGGTGTAACTCCAGCTAGACAAGAAGGGGAATTGCAGGACGTAAAGAGTGCAAATCCTGTCCATAATATAATGGGTGATATTAAAAAGGCGACGAGTCCTGTTACTTCTGTGCCGCGAAAAGTTGCTAGTTTTGCAAAAGAGAAATTTATTGATCAAAAAATTACTCATCGCGAAAAAGGCAAAGTGGGAGACCCTGATTATAGCGGAATTAAGAAAAACTCTTCGAGCGGCGATAGTGAAGGAGATATAGATGGTAATAGTCCTAAATCAGAAATATCTGGAGGGAAAAAGCCGGAGAAGGAAAATGAATAATAAAGAGGTCGCACAATTTTATTGTAAGGAAATTAATAATTTGGATAGATTTCAATGAGTAGGATTTGGTTATTTTTGATATTATTATTCTGTCTTTCAGCCTGTAGCGGCGACCGCTGCATTGAGGCCGATGATTTTGGATTTGTTAATCTAACTGTATCTGCAAGATACACGAAAGAGGAAATGTCTAATCAGTCCGGTATGTCACAAATTGCTCCGTGGAGACCTTCTAATTATAAAGTTGACGGTAGACCTCTAGTAATTTTAGTTAGGGGATGGACGCAAGGAGTTGATAGAAACAATAGTTCCCAGCTTTCAGCTTGGTGTGCATGGTATGGACAGGCTGATAACACCGCTACTTTATCCACATTTTGCCAAAGGCTTCGGGAATGCACCTTTATAGACGGTACTATGTGTACTAATACTAAGGATAAACAGATTACAAATGCTCCATGTATTTTTAAAAATGGAGTAGGGTTATATGCACTTATTGCCAAGAAAGGTACGGATCCTAATCAAACTTTGGCAAGTCAGAAAAATCCTCAAGGACTTACCTTTCATTTGGGAGAGAAACCGGTAGGTTATGAGATGCTTGATGTTGATAAGAATGGAAATACTCGTACTGCCGGGGGTATTCTTTATAATTATCAGGACGCAAGCGGAAGTCAACAAGACCTAAAACAACAATATGCAAACAGCGAATTATATTTCAAAATTTTAGATAATTTTTATGACGATAATAGTGGCCAGTATAGAATTAGTATAAAATCCGGTATTACCGACACTAGCCCTGATCCTATAACTTATGTAACGAATCTGATTAAAAATTTTCTTTTTGGAGTAAATGGCGATTATGGTTTAATTCGAAATATCTACATGGGGATAGTTAATAACCCTGGCTATAGGATGGCTGTTTCTGCCTTGTTATCACTTTATATTATATGGACTGCTCTTAGCTACTTAGTTGGTAATGTCCAAATAACTCATACTGAGTTAATAGTTAGGGTAATGAAAATTGCCGTAGTCTCGGCGTTGCTTAGTTCTCAGTATAGTTGGACTTTCTTTAATGATTATTTATTTGTTTGGTTTATTGGCGGGGTAGAACAAATACTGCAAATGATAACTGAGGCAGGCGCTACCGGACCTGGCTCACCGGGAATCTTAGGTATGATGCTTGCTCCTCAAACCTTATCCAAGTTGTTTTCTTTGTTATTTGTAGATTGGATGGGTTTTATATATATTATATTATTCTTCTTTGCTTTATATTTCCTAATAATTATATTTTTCGATGCTGCTGTTATTTACCTTACAGCTTTAATTGCCATTGGCATGATAATAACTATGGGGCCGATATTTATTTGCTTTCTGCTATTTGGCATTACACGGCCCTTATTTGAAAACTGGTTAAGGCAGCTTATCTCTTATGCTATTCAACCGATTATTTTATTTACAGGCCTTGTGTTTATCTCCATGATTTTACGCCAGGAAATATATGGATCGCTTGGTTTTAGAATCTGTAAACATACATTCCCTAAAATGAATAATGATGGAGCTGAGGTAATTAGCGATTTTACCAAGGAGAATTTAGGTTTCGATCTAGGAGATTCGATTTTTTATTGGTGGTTTCCTGAGCCGATGAAAGGTGAACAATTTACCAGGGTTAAACGTAATATACCGATTCCAATCGATCACTTCCAATCCGGGAATAACGTTATAACCGGAGCAGATGACGGTTCTTTCTGTGAAGCTTATGCTTGTATAGGAGCAAGATATGTAGATTTACCTTTCCTAGATCCTGACAGAGATCTGCGGCGGATTAACCAATTCTTGAATGGAAAATTTGTCCAGCTTGATGGTATGTTGTTAATTTTTGTAGCTATTTATCTGCTAGATAAGTTTAACGTTATTGCAGTTTCCATTGCTAAGTTTATTACAAATACTTCGGGTAATCTTACTAGAATGGCTAATGTTAACAAACATGCTTCAGCAGGGATACGATCAGCAATGGATAATTATGTTACCTCCCCAATAAAAGATAGGTTGGCACAAACAAAAGTCGGGAGGGCAATAAGTGGTATTAGGGAAGTAGCTGCGGCAAAATTAAACGAAATAAAAGAGACGCCGTCTAAATGGTTTGACCAGAAAAGGATTACCAGGCTAAAACAGGATGTCGTATCAGGTAATGTAAATATGGTGGTAGCAGCGGAGGCGAAAAAAATATCGGGTCTAGATTACAGGAATGTGAAAAGGGATGCTACTGGCAAGTATATTAATGTTTTAAAAGAAAAACTTAAAGAGATTGACCCAACGCTTACTGATAAACAAGCAAGAGAAATTGCTGATAAAATGTCTCATAAAAAATTTGGGGAGCTACAAAATGAATTTGCTAAGGCTCAATATGGCAAGGATTTTAACAAGTTAAATCAACAGGAACAAGAATCGATTAAAGCTCTTCTTAATAGTAAGCATCAAGATAAATCAGTAGAGCTATTGGCTAAGGAAAAATACGGTAAAAAATATAAAAACTTAAGTGCGGCGGAGCGGAAATTAATAGATGATTTCGCTAAGTCAGAGACTAATAAGAAATCCCTGCGGGAGATGGCAGATGAGGCTGATTATTCAAGGAAATATGCAGAAGCTTATGTTGATGCTTATCAAGCTTTGTCTGAGAGGGGGGTAGGGCTTCTTGGTAAACATAATTCTACCTTTAGGTCACTAAAAGAGCTTCAACATAAAGTAAAAACAAAAGAGGATCTTGAAAAGGCTAAGCAGAAGCAGTTTGGGGAAGAACTGTATGCGGGATACCAGAATTTAAAACATGAGGCATATAGGAAAGTGATAGGTGACAGTGATAATGAAACCCTTAAAGCTATAGGCAACACTTTTGCCGGTGGTGCGTGGAACAACATTAATATGAATAAAGATGCTGAAAATTACCGCTTACAGACATATAACGAAATACTGGCTGATAAGGCCCGGGAGCAACAGTATCAGCCGGTGGCGATGAAAATAGATAGCTTAAGCAAGATAAAAGGGGAAAATGTAATATCGCCGGAATTTATTGCCAGAGCTAAAGTAGGTGGTGATTCAAATCTAGAGGTATATAGAGAACTAGCTCAGCAGGAAATACAGCATAAAGTTTATCAGGAGCTAATCAAAGCTGACAAGGATGATCCAAATCCTGTACTTAAAGGTGAGAAGTACATGAGGGAATATGCTAAGGACTCGGAAATGGTTAGTATGATTGATAAAGCAGAACGCCTTAAAACAACGATAATTGAGGAGGATCCGTTCATAGCGCGGGAAAGCCATCACCAAACCATAGTTGACGAAGCAGAACAAAATATAAGGCATAATATGCAGCTTGTAGAAGAGCATTTTAACAGGAAAGATATTACGCCTGAAGAATTGCCTGTATTACTTGAGAGTTATTATCAAAATAAACTTGCTGAGTTAGAAGCTGCTAAAGAACAGGGAATAGGACCACGCAAAGATGAAGATGTAATAATAGTAGTACCAAAAGAGGAGATACAGAAACTGCAAAAATCATTAAGGGATTTTGAGGACAGTGAAAGAATACTGGAAGAGATCAGCCAGAGGAAAATTGATATTGTAAGTGAAGTGGATAAACATGTTTCGGGAATTAATGAATATAGAAAAGAAGCCGGTATGCAAGAATATATTCCTATTAAGACTACCCAGGTAGGTTTAAGGTCAGCTAGAACAATTGAAGATTTAAGAAGAAAGTAAGAGTAAAATCTGTTGGGGCTGAGTGAAAATAAGCCCCGAGGTATTTATGACTAAAAAGTTACATAATGGTGCAGCAAGATGTATTTCCTGGATTATCTGGGTCATAATGTTCAGGGTCAGGATCACAGCAACCGCAACAAATAATATTGTAACCTTTATCTAGCTGAGCTCTAAATTCAGGATCTCGAGGGGCTGGACGAACCGTACCATATGAAGCTTGATCTGCTGCTTTTGCTTTTTCCATTGCGTCATAATAGTTCTCGTTTTTAGCACGACCGTGGAACTGCTTTTCTACCTCACGTTGTTTTGCCATAATACACACCTTTATTAAAATTAATAAAATAATTTGATTATTTATATAATTTAATTATTCGTTAACTTAACAGGATTTGCAAATATAATATTTTTCTTTTAGAAAGAATTTATCATAATTAGTGTAATAAATAGTTGCAAAATACCCTAAATAGCTGTTTTAATTGATAAATAGTTATAAAATAATCATAATTTTTTAATGAAAACATCAGAACAACGAACCTTGACAAGAGAACAAAAAGAAGCAGTGGGGTTATTATCTATAGGCACGTTTCTCGAGTACTTTGACCTCATGTTATTTGTTCATATGGCTGTTCTCCTTAATGAGCTGTTTTTTCCTAAAACTGACCCTTTTACAGCTTCTTTACTTGCTGCATTTGCATTTTGTTCTACATACTTGCTAAGGCCGATAGGGGCTTTAATATTTGGATATATTGGTGATAATATAGGACGTAAACATACAGTTATAATTACAACTATGATGATGTCTGGTTCTTGTGTAGTTATGTCAGTTCTTCCCACCTATGCTGAAATAGGTATAACAGCTTCTTACACTATTATAAT
Source organism: uncultured Rickettsiales bacterium (assembly GCA_903828265.1). Classification (GTDB taxonomy): domain Bacteria; phylum Pseudomonadota; class Alphaproteobacteria; order Rickettsiales; family Rickettsiaceae; genus Megaera. Next base: position 734 of record CAIKLL010000081.1, on the reverse strand, counting down.
TTGTAGAATTATACAAGGTATGTCTAGTATGGGAGAAATTATTGGAGCACAAGTATATCTCTCTGAAATAGTGAAACGTCCTATACAATATGCAGCGGTTTCTTTTGCATCAAATTTTAGTACTGTAGGTTCGATGGCGGCTTTAGGAGTTGCAAGTTTAGCAACTTCTTCGATTACTTCTTTTAATTGGCGATTTGCTTTTTTAATCGGTGCGGGGATAGCTCTTATTGGCTCATATGCAAGAAAAGCACTTAGAGAAACCCCAGAATTTGCTGATGCAAGAAAAAGATTAATTTTAACCAAAGGAAACAACCACTATAAAGATATTAATATAAAAACTATTCTAGCTTACTTTGCGATAGAGTGTCATATCCTGTTTGGTTTTATATATTATATGTATATCTTGGGCAGGTCCTAAAGGATAAGTTTGAACTTACACCTCACCAAGTTATCACCAATAATCTTTATGTTTCAATAGTAGGATGTATTGCTACTTTTGTTATTGTTTATATAGTACGTACTGTACATCCATTTAAAATATTAAATATAAGGCTAGCCGCATCATTTGTATTGGGAGTAGGATTTTTATTATTAGAGTCTGGTAGAAATCATAACATTTACTCTTTATTTAAGTTATTCTGAAATTCAGAGATGCTGCTATGACTTCCCCTGCAGAACCGTGCTTGCGATTTTCCCGCACACGGCTCTTCAATGAAACATTCACTATATAAAAG
>CAIKLL010000080.1 GCA_903828265.1 uncultured Rickettsiales bacterium | reverse complement strand
CTTTTATATAGTGAATGTTTCATTGAAGAGCCGTGTGCGGGAAAATCGCAAGCACGGTTCTGCAGGGGAAGTCATAGCAGCATCTCTGAATTTCAGAATAACTTAAATAAAGAGTAAATGTTATGATTTCTACCAGACTCTCCATTTGGAATAATGAAGAACCCAAGTGTTACTGCTCCAGGAGGAATATCGCCTGATCCATAATTAATAGTTATTGCATCTCCAACTTCAAGGCTTTGTTTAACATTGGTAAAATCAATACTTCCGGATATCGGATTACCATTAATATCGGCGAAGTAATGTCCAAATGTGTTATCATATATAGTATCTGAAGATATTGAATCAAGAGTTAAAGAGAACCCTTGCCCTGGGACTAGTTTATAATTTCCATTTGGTAACTGAATAAGGAACTGGTTATTGGAATTACTATCGTCAGAAGGCACAGGAGGGACTTCGGAAGACGCAGGAGGGGATGTAAGATTATTTGAGGCTGGAGGGATCAGCGGCTTTTCATCTTCGATAACTTGGGAATTATTATCTGAATTGGCAACACTTTCTTTCGACGATACCTCTTTTGACGATACTACGGCAGCTGGTTTGGCAGTTGCAACGGTATTTGCGCCTCCTCCTTCTCCGGGAACAGGCAAAGGACCTTGGTCTTGCTGATTTTCTGAAGCATTAGATATTTTTGCTCCAACATACTCAATATTTGATGTTTGGCTATCTATTTGTAAATTTGCCGCTGTTTTGAACTCAAAATCTAAGAGTGGATTGCTTGAGGAGCCACTTGCAGTTTTTACATTTTGGCTTGAACTAGACTTTATAGAATCTTCAATTGGATCGATCTCGGTCTGTTCTATTTTATAATTGTTATCAAGTTGAAAGTTGGTATTTGTAAATTTAACAGTTCCAGATTCCTCTTTAATACTACTAAAATTAGTGCGCTCCTTCGTCGCAAGCAATTCTTCGCTATCAGAATCTTTATCAGTAGCTTTTAATTTATCAACATTAAGGTTTTTTTGATCTACTTTCTGAAGTCTGTCGAAAGTATCGAATTGTTCTCTTTCCCCGCCGGACGCATCTTTAGAACTACCATCTGATTTTTCTGCCATATACTAGTAACACCTTTATAATTTATTTTTTAATGCTATTAAAAAGGTTAATATATAATTGGTTAATTATATATTAACAAAAACAGTAAATATGGTAATAACTAAGTGCATTTAGTAAAAGTGTTGAATATTATGTCCTTATAAATATTTAGTTGTTTTTAAAGAATTTATGATTGGTAAATTTTAAGATACCCAGAATCATTAGCAAATTTGCCCACATTTGGATTATCCATATAAAACTCCCATAAATAGGAGCTACTATCAAAATAATAGGTTGCAATAGAACAAAAACTCCACTTGCAAACATTACAAGTCGAATGCACGTTTTCATAGAAAACTTCATAGACATAAAATTTGCAAGTAAATATATTATTACTATAATTAAGCTTTTTTCGAAGCACGTATTAAGGAAGATAAGTAATCCTAGAAGTGGAAATGCCCCATAAGTAATAATTTTTGGAACGCCGCTGAAAAATTTTTCTAGCAAGGCTCTGGTTGTTCCTTGAGTAATTACTTGCCCTTCATTTCCTAATATCTCCTTATAATCAACCTGAAAATTATTTACGTTATTTTTTTGTAGATCACTAAATGATAAGAAGATTTTTCTACTTGTTAGTAAAATAGGTATTTTAGCCTTATCTGAGGGTGATATCTTGTTATCTGGATCTATAGCCACTATAGGATGGTTATATATATTATTTATGTATATAGGCTCAGTTTGCTCAAGAGTGATTTTGGTTCCGTCGTATTTCAGTTCAGGGAATTGAGACAATATATGATCTAAATTAATCACCGCCGGTGATATAATACCGTAGGAAAAATACTGCCTTATATTATCTATGTAATTTAGTATATATATACTGCACAGTAGCGAAGAAACAAAAGAAAGAGTTAAAATATATTTTATTCCGTAACCGTTGTAAGATGAAATAACTCTTTGATAGAAAGCAACAGAAGATATAGACCACCATAATTGACTATATATCGTGTTAATCCACTTAGAAACTTTCAAGAATATGGTTGTCATATTAAATATTTTATTTTAGAATTGCGCCTAATTTAGCGTATTACAGGTCAAGTAATTAATATAATGAAGTTAAAGAAAAATCAAAAGTTACTTTTACAAGACCTTAGCAACTGTATAAGAATTTTAGCTGCTGATGCCATAGAGGCCGCAAAATCGGGTCATCCTGGTATGCCTTTAGGTATGGCAGATGTCATGACTGTACTTGCTTTTAAATTTTTAAAGTTTAACCCAAGCCGGCCAAAGTGGTTTAATCGGGATAGGCTAGTGTTATCTGCCGGTCACGGATCAATGCTTCTATATGCTTTTTATTATCTTACAGGATTTAAAGATTTTTCATTAAATGAAATAAAAACTCTTCGGACATTTGGTTCAAAAGCTGCTGGCCATCCTGAAAGCCATTTATACGAAGCTATTGAAACTACCACCGGGCCTCTTGGACAAGGATTTGCAACTTCTGTCGGTATGGCTATAGCGCAGAAGAAATGTCAAGCACGTCTTGGACAAGATATTTGTAACTACAAGGTATATTCTATAGTCGGAGATGGCTGCCTAATGGAGGGCGTATCCTACGAGGCTGCATCCTTAGCAGGGCATTTGAACTTAAATAATTTGATAGTGATTTTTGATGATAACGGTATCTCTATTGATGGTAGTACCAATCTTACAGTATCTGAAGATCATTTGGCTAAATTTAAGGCTTTTGGTTTTGAAGTAGAATCAATAAACGGTCATGATTTTGACCAGATAACTGAAGCACTCTTGCGGGCAAATGCATCTACCAAGCCATATTTTATTGCTTGTAAAACTATTATAGCTAAAGGGACGAATTTAAAAGCGGGAAGCGAAAAATCTCATGGTTCCCCTCTTGGCAGTAGCGAAATTGAGTATTTAAAAAAGAACGTCTCTTTTAATAATAAACCTTTTGAAATTGAAGATCGTTTAATTAACGTTTGGCGAGAAGCAAGTAAAAGAAATAAGGAAGCGTTTGATAGGTGGGAACAAACATTTGCAAACTTAAGTGTTAAAGATAAAGAATATTTGGAGGGATTAGGCAAGATTAATTATCCCTTACTTAATTTAGAAAGCTTTGAAATTAATAACCAGATGGAAGCAACCAGAGTATCATCTGGTAAAATTTTACAGGAGCTAGTTAAGCATAATGATAAAATTATTTGTGGTTCAGCTGACCTTGCACTTTCTAACAATATTTTTGGAGTAAATAATAAAGCTATAAATGCTCAAGATTTTTCCGGTAACTTTATCCATTACGGTATTCGTGAACATGCTATGGCAGCGATTATGAATGGCCTGGCCCTTTCAGGATTTTTACCAATAGGGGGTACTTTTTTCGTTTTTTCTGACTATATGCGGCCTGCAATTAGACTAGCTGCTATTATGAAGGCTAAAGTGATATATATAATGACTCATGATTCGATAGGGGTCGGAGAAGATGGCCCGACACATCAACCGATAGAACATCTAGCATCTTTTAGAGCCATGCCAAATATAAAAGTCTTTCGGCCTGCGGATTTTGTAGAAACTTTTGAGTGTTATATTGAAGCTTTACATTTTGATGGTCCTTCAATATTAGCGCTTTCAAGGCAAAACCTAAAACAGCTCAATTTAGGTTCTCAGAGGCAAAATAATTTATGTACACTAGGCGCATATGTTATTTCTGAGGCTAGAGATATTAAAAATATCAATATAGTTATTTTTGCTTCGGGTTCAGAAGTTTCGATCGGCCTAGAGGTTAAGGAAATATTAGAAAAATCTTATGGTAAATCAGTAAGAGTTGTATCGGTTCCTTGTTTTGAAACCTTAGACCAACGTGAGCAAGGGTATCTAAATCAACTTATTGCCGGAGCTAAGCTAAAAGTTGCTATTGAAGCCGGATCAAGCTTGGGATGGCATAAAATTATCGGTATAGATGGAATGTTTTTTGGTATGGATCAGTTCGGACTTTCGGCTCCTGCAGAGGTGTTATACAATCATTTTGGTTTAACTGCCGAAAAAATAGTAAAAAGCATTATCTCCCACCCATGTTTTAATGGTCTTTAGAAAAGGAAAGTCCTCAATTAGGTCGTTTCAGTTTGAAAATTTTCCTTAAAATTCCTGGGACTCAATAATTTCTCCCATAGAATTTATTTCGCGCGTAATTCCACCGGTCACTAATTCGCCGGAAATGGTAGAGGTACTAATCCCACTGCTTCCAGTGCAAGAAACAACGCTTTCGCAAAAGGTAGAACTTAAGGTGGATGCAGATTCAGTTACCTCCCTTTCTTCTTCTCTTTCTGCTTCCTGTTCTTCTTCTTTATCAGTTGAAAACAACACTTTGCTGCGTTCTTTTGATTCTTCTACTTCTTTTAAAGGATTTTTGTCTATGTCGATAACTTGAATGGAAGGTAAAGCTAAAACTTGTTCATATAATTCTCCAATTATTTTGGCTGCTTCCTCTTCGTTACCAAACCTTTTTGTTCCTGGACTATTTAGTAATTGAAATAGCGTTTTACTATGTACTGGCAGTATTATCTCATATTTATCACCTAGTTTACCTTGTGAAATCCAAGAAATAACATGGAAAGCACAAACTATTACGATACAAGGTGATTCTGCTTGCTCTAGATAACTGAAAACAGATTCATCATGTTCTTTAGGAATGATTTTTGTAAAATCACTTAAACTTTTAGGGATTACACTTTCTACAGTTATAGTAGAGTTGGAACTTTCTAATACAGAAGCTCTATCGTCTATACCAAATATTTTTACTCCTGCCTTTTCTAGGTCTAGAGTAATCGTAGATAATTCATCAGATAAATCATATTGGCTGGCTGACTCACCGCTTACTGCTTCTTCGGACAAAACTGATATCTCGTTATTTTCCTTATGTTGTTTTAGAATATAATCTTTTATATATTTATTTTGTAGACGGTCGCTTGGTATATTGCATATTAATGTTTTCATAACCACACCTTAGAAATTACTTATATATTAATAACTTTACTATTAATTAAGTTTTTATGGGAAGTATTTTTATTATAAGGATAGGTAGTTATTTTACCTTAGTTATATAAATAGCAAAACTACCGGCTACTAGGAATATTGATAACCAGATAAACCAAATCATGGGTTTATAATATATTATAGCATGAATGGTATTACCGTTTATTTTGCTTAAACTAGCGAGCATATCATGGGTCAAATATGAATATATGTCGGATTCTTGGGAAAGAGAATTTTCAATTTTATATAACCTATTTTCAGGTTTTAAGACAGTTACGTTACCGTTGTTATCTTGAACTGAAAATTCTGCTATTTGTCTATAGTAAACTTCTGTGTTACTAAATTTTATATTATCTAATTTTACTAAAAAGAATTCATTTGAAAAAGAGCCTCCGGTATTACCGATAAATTCAATTTCTTTTGAAAAAAGAACATTAATGCTTATGGAAAAAGCTAATAATCCAAGACTAAAATGACCAACTATTAGCGATAATTTTCTAGGCGTTAAAGATTTCTGGAAGTATTTACTGTCAATTAGAAATAAATTTGTCATTTGAGTCATTAAAAAGGTAGAAGCAAATATTATAGCTGTACTAATGATTCCGGGGTTAGGGATATACCGGTAAATTACTAAGGTAATAAATAGGGGAATTAATAGATGGAATAGTTTTCGAAAAAGATTAGTAGAGTTATTAAGGTAAGGAATTAAGGCAGCAATTAGTAATAAAGGAATAAAAATAGGAATAAATATCCGATGAAAATATGCTGGATCAATCGCTACATTATTTTCATAAAAAAAGGATTGATATATAGGATATATAACTGCAATAAATAAAGATAAAAGAGCAATTATCCACAAAACATTACCCACTATTATTATTTTATCACGTGGTGTTAGTATAGAAGGAAAATGGGCTTTACTGTCGGGATGATTTTCTTTTTCTCTTAATATAAAAGCGGCAAAAGCTAGCAAAGTTAAAATACCACAGATCACAAAGAGGTAGAAACCACGCTCCCGGGAAAATGCAAAACTATGAACAGAAGTAATTATTCCACTTCTTACAAAAAAAAGACCATATAAAGTAAGCAAGAACGTTACAAAGGAAGTTATTACGCTCCAGTAAAAAAAATTTCCCGATTTATTAGTAACTAGTAAGAAGTGGTGTAAGCTAATCCCTGCAATCCACGGCATTAAGGAGATATTTTCTACAGGATCAAAAAACCAATAACCACCCCAGCCTAGTTCCCTATATGCCCACCATGCCCCAAGGCCTATACCTGACGTAAGCATCATAAGTGCAAACCCTGAAAGGCGTAAGCTATCTTTTATTAAGGTTTTTCTCTCTTGTGGTCTTAAGAGCAGTAAAATTGCATTTGCATAAAGAGTAATATAAGATACGTAACCCATATATAATAACGGCGGGTGAATGGAAAGGGCTTTATCTTGTAATAAAGGATTTAACCCCAGGCCTTGTTCTGGAACAAATTTAAAATCATCGAAAGGGTTCGAGGTAAAGTATACAAAAAATAAGAATAATGTTTGAATAAAAGCTAAAATTATTATTTGGTAATTTTGTGCGCTACCCTGATAATTTACTACTTTTATGTACAGAGAGCTAATAAAACTAAGCATGCTTACATAAAGTAAAATCGATCCTTCATGACTCGCCCAACTACCGGCTATTTTATATATTAGCGGTTTAATAGTGCTAGAGTTCAGGAAAACATTTTTAACTGAAAAATCAGAAGTTATAAAAGCCAAGATTAGTAAAATAAAAGCACTGATTATAGCTAAGCTACTTATCCAAAAAATATAAGCTTTAGTAGCACGCTTAGTAAAAATGGCTAAGATTGAGGTTACTATAGAAAACACCAACAAACAATTGCCAGTAAGACTAATCACTATTTTCGTCCGTGTATGAGTGAATAAAAACACTTAAAGATTTTATACGGTTTTGTGTTTTCTTCTTAACAACTATCTTTAGATTATCAATAGTAATAAATTCTCCTTCATTTGGGATTCTTTTCATTTCATTGATTACAAAACCGGCAATTGTTGTAGCTTCCGTTTCAGGTAAATCCCATCCTAATTCTCGGTTAACATCTCGAACTGATACCGTACCGTCAATAACATATTCATTTTGAGCAGTTTTTGTAATCTTATTATGGGTATAATCATGTTCATCATATATCTGGCCAAAGACTTCTTCTATTACATCCTCCATAGTGATAATTCCCTGTAAATCTCCATATTCGTCTACTACACAAGCCAAATGGCTTTGACCTTCCTTAAAAATTTGGAGCTGCTGTGTTAACAGAGCATTGTCCGGCACGAATATTGGAGTTTTAAGTAACGAGCGTACATTAATGTCTTTTACGTTAATTTTTGCTCCGTGTATCTTACGGACAAGGTCTTTTATATGCAATATACCTATAATATTATCCGGTGTTTTTTCCCATATAGGAATTCTTGTATGGTTTGAGGCAAGAGCTGTTTTAAGCAATTTTTCATTAGGTGTATCGATGCTAATGGCAAAAACTTTGCTTCTGTGAATCATAATATCAGCGGTAACCATATTTCTTATGTCAAGGATACCACCAAGCATGTCTCTATCATCTTTAACGACATTTCCTTCATGCATGTGATGTTCAATAACACCGCGTACTTCATCTTCCACAGAGACTTCCTGTTTCAAATTGATTCTAAATATAAAGCAAAATATTCTTACTACATACGCAAGCAAAATATTTAATGGTTTAAATAATTTTAGAAGTATAACAATTGCCGGGGCACTAAAAAGTGCTATTTTTTCCGGCTTGGCAACAGCTATGGCTTTGGGTACTACTTCTGAAAAAACAATAATTACAAACGACATTACTATCGATGCGACCACTGTGCCCATATCATCCCCAAGTACATCGATGAATAAGCTCGTTGCTATTGTCGTACACAAAGTATTAGATAAGCTGTTACCAATTAGTAGCGTACTAATTACCCTGTCTTTTATTTTTATGATCTTCAGTACTGTATTAGCTCTTTTGTTGCCATCTGATTTCAATTTGTGTAATTTTCCTGGAGCAGAAGCCGTTATAGATGTCTCGCCTGCTGCCATCAGGGCACCGAAAGCGAGTAACCCTATTATTAGGGATATAATAAGAAAAACCATTTATATTTATTTAATTAAAAAAATCATTTACTAGAAACCAATTTAATTGATAATATCTCACTTTGACAAGAAATTTCTATAAAATGAGTCATTAAAATTACTTGGTCACAGAAAGAATCGGGTCTAGGTAAATTGATTATCGTTATCGTAAATATTATAAGGTATAAAACATGTCTGATCAAGCTGAACTAAACGAAGTGTTACAAATCAAAAATATTACAAAAAGAGCAACTGTGCCCGCTCTTGAGGAAATACTATATAATCCGATAAAAGTACTTGATCATGGATTTGTAAGGGTAGTTGACTATATGGGTGATGATAGTGCAGTAGTCGAAGCCGCAAGGGTTTCTTATGGCAGAGGAACAAAGAAAAGCTTACAAGATAAGGGTCTAATAAATTATCTAATGAGGCATCGCCATACTACTCCTTTTGAAATGTGTGATATAAAGTTTCATATCAAATTACCTATTTTTGTTGCAAGGCAGTGGATTCGTCACCGAACCGCTAGTGTTAATGAATATTCTGCTAGATATTCAATACTTAGTAATGAATTTTACTTACCGGATAGAGATAATCTTACGCCTCAATCTTCTACGAATAAACAGGGTAGGAGTAGTGAGATTTTACCAGAAGATATTGCTTTAAGAGTGCTTGCTACAATTAAAGAAGATTCCCTCAGATGTTACAAAAATTATGTCGCTATGATGAATCAAGATGATCAAGGTAATATAATAGATGAAAACAATGTAGGTATAACTAGGGAGTTAGCACGGATAAATTTAACCTTAAACCATTATACGGAGTGGTATTGGAAAATTAATTTACATAATTTGCTTCATTTTCTAGCTTTACGAGCCGATCATCATGCTCAATATGAAATTAGAGTTTATGCAGAAGTAATGCTTGATATAGTAAAAGCTTGGGTTCCTTTTGTTTATGAAGCGTTTGTCGAGCATAGAAAAAGTGGAGCAAATATTTCAAAAACCGGGCTAGAAATCATTCGGAAGATGATCAAAGGAGAAAAAGTGGATCAAGAATCTAGCGGAATTAGCAAAAGAGAATGGGATGAATTAATGACAATGCTGGGTTAGTAATAAACTTATATAAGATATTTTCGATAAATCCTAAAAAGGTACGGCCTTGTTTAAGATATGGCTGCAAGCAGAAATTATCAGGCTAATCTTTCTTGCTTTTGCTTTACTAAGTCATTAGAATGTCTGCAATTTTATATAAGTATTGAAATAAAATGTTATTATTAGAGACCAAAAGAAATAATGGCACTCTTGAAATTATCCATTTTATTGGAATCGGAGGCATAGGGATGAGCGGTATTGCCGAGGTTATGTATAATCTTGGTTATAAAGTTCAGGGGTCTGATTTATCGGCCGGCAATAATACTAAAAGACTTGCAGATATGGGGATTCAAGTTTTTATAGGTCATGATGCAAGCAATATAACAAATGTATCTTATGTAGTAGTTTCATCTGCTATCAATAATGATAATCCTGAAATTAAGGAAGCTATAGAAAAAAAGATCCCAGTAATTAAGAGAGCAGAAATGCTAGCGGAACTTATGAGACTTAAATGCTCTATCGCCGTTTCTGGCTCACACGGAAAAACTACTACTACCTCCCTGATTGCCTGCATGTTTGAGTCAGCAGGCCTTGCTCCTACTGTTATAAACGGTGGAATTATTAATAGGAGAATGACTAATGCCTATATCGGTAAAAGCGACTATCTAATTGCAGAAGCTGATGAATCGGATGCGACCTTTATCAAAATTCCTTCTACTATTGCAGTAATAACCAATATTGATCCTGAGCATATGGATTTCTATAAGGATTTTACAAATTTGGTTTCTGCTTTTAAGAGCTTTATTACTAACCTACCATTTTATGGCTTTGCCGTTTTGTGCGTGGACCATCCGGTTGTAAGGGAAATATCTAGTCAGGTTACAGAACGCCGGATAATTACTTACGGCATTGAATCGTCAGATGCTAATATTAGAGCTTATAATATTAAATCAGATATTTCTTCTTCTAGTTTTGATGTAGTTATAAACTTACCAAATGTAGTAGGCACAACAACGATAGAGCAGATTTCAATACCTACACCTGGTAAACATAACGTGCTTAATTCTCTCGCCGCTATTGCTATTGGTGTTGAACTCGATTTTGGTATTAAGGCTATTAAAAATGGATTTAAACATTTTGCAGGAGTTAAGAGACGTTTTACCAAAGTTTGTGAATATAATGGAGCAGAAATAATAGACGATTATGCACATCATCCGGTAGAAATAAAGGCTACCCTTGCTACTGCAAAATCCATAGCGGAAAAAAGAAAAAGCAGAGTTATTGCTATTTTTCAACCCCATAGATATTCAAGAGTTAAAGATTTATTTTATGAGTTTACCACGTGTTTTTCAGATAGTGATAAATTATATGTATTAGATATTTATGGCGCAGGTGAAAATCCTATTGACGGTATAACTTCCCAGGCTTTGATTCAGGAAATGGTAAAATTAGGTGCAAGGCCAGAATTTATAGCTAATCCAGAGTATATTGCAGAAATTATTAAGTCCAATACTAATCAGGGGGATTTAATAGTTATGATGGGTGCAGGAAGTATTTCTTCTTGGGCTTGGCAATTACCCGATAAATTTGCTAAGAATAGTTAGTTTATGAATTTTCAGGGAATACGCGGAGTATTTAAGCAAAACTATAATCTGAAGCACCTAACTTGGCTTAAAGTTGGAGGAGATGCAGATATATTTTTTAAACCAGAAGATATAGAAGATCTAAAAACTTTTTTAAAAGAAAATAATAATAGGTTTCCAATTACTGTTATCGGTGCCGGCTCCAATTTAATTATTAGAGATAAGGGAGTAGAAGGAATTGTTATAAAACTGGGAAGAAATTTTACAGATATACAATTTATTGATAATAATTTAATTGTGGCAGGGGCCGGTTGTTTGAATTCCAATCTAGCTAAATTTTGTTTAGTTAATTCAATTGCTGGATTTGAATTCCTTGTTGGTATTCCGGGAACAGTAGGAGGAGGCGTAGCGATGAATGCCGGTTCTTATGGCCGTGAATTTAAAGATATCGTTGCTTCCGTTGAAGTATTAGACACAGAAGGTAATTTAATAATAATTCCTGTGGACCGAATCGGTTTTTCCTATAGAACTAATTCCTTACCAAAAGATCTGATTTTTACTAGAGTGTTTTTTCAAGCAAAAAATAAGGAAGATACAAACAAAATAAAACAGAAAATGAATGAAATAAGTGCTATTAGGAGTTCTTCGCAACCAGTTAGTGAAAAAACAGGCGGCAGTACTTTTGCTAATCCAAAAGGTTTTAAGGCCTGGGAACTGATAGATAAAGCTGGGTTACGCGGCGTAAGAGTAGGGGGCGCATGTATGTCAGAAATGCACTGTAACTTCATGATTAATGCTAATAACGCTACTGCTACTGATATGGAAAATTTAGGGGAATTGGTAAAGCAGAAAGTTAAAGAAAACAGCGGTATAGAATTGCAATGGGAAATTAAAAGGATAGGGAAGCTATAAAAAACCTTAACGCCCAAGGATGATTTGGCTGGATTTTTTCTTGTCCCTTAAATTATTATTAGTATAGTAAGGGAGGTAAAGAAGTAAATACTAAACTATTCAAATTGGACATTCCTAAAATGGCTAAATATATAAAATCCAAAACCTATACTATATTAATGATACTTATAATTAGTATCAATTTTATTAAGATATCGCATGCCGGAGAAATAATTTCTATTATTAATCCGGATAATATGGGGGATGCCAATCAAATACGCGGGGTGATGGAACAAATAAAGTCAATTAGCTCTTCTGAATGGGCTACCAAACAGGTAAACTATCAAGATATTGATAAGGTTTCTCAAAGCTTTAAATGTTCAGATAAAGATAAAATTATTGCTATCTCATCAGGGGTTTATGGAATTGATGCTCTTAGAAGTATAGAGAAATTTAACGGGTGTAAACTTTTAAAAGTTCATGTTTCTCATCAAATTTTAAATGATTATGAGAAGCTTTTACTTACTAAAACCAATCCAGAAGGGGTTGATATAATTGCTTTACCTAAACATGCAGTAACAGAAAATTTACGGAAAAAAGTTCAGCATTCTAGAACAAAATTGGTGGAAACAGTAGGCGTATGTCATAATTTAACTGAGGAGGAAGTAATTGATGAGTTTAAAAAACACTCTTTTTCATTTCCTGTAGTTAAAAAATATCTCGTCGTGATTTTAGGAGGAGATGTAGAGATGCCTGATGGAAAGGAATGGAAACAGTATCAAGTAAACGAAGCAGAAAAATTAAGTGAGTTGGTTTTAGCAAGAGCTCAGGAGAAAAATTTATATATTATTGTACTTAATGGCCCGCGTACCGGAAAGCATAATGTGGATGGAACAATTAATGAGAAAGCTCATAAAGGTGAGATAGACCATGTAACCCAGACGTTCATTACATCTGTTAGAGCTAAAACAGAAAATGTTAAGTTGTTCGATTTTCAAATTGGTATCCCAAGTTTATATAAAGCTGCTTTAGGTGCGGCGGTATTAAAAGAGGGAAGTGAAATTTGGATTCCAGGAGAGAGTACTTCCATGGTATCAGAGGCCGTGGATATAATAGATAATGTTGTAGTTTATGATCATAGTGCAATGAATCAAACTCATAGGTTTCATATTGATAGCGAATTTTCCGCAGGGCGCGTTAAAAGATTGCAACCAAATGGTTTAATAATTTCTCCAGCTTTAGGAAATAAAACAAATACTGGGGATAGTGCTGCTGCTTGTGTAGCACGAGAAACTATAAAAGCTTTATAATATGTCTAACGGAAATTTTAAAACTGTATATAAAGAAAAATCACTTATCGTTGAACTTGATTCGCTCAATAAGTTAGCTGATATTAAATTGATTGATTTTGTTCAGGTTCAAGCTAAACCAATAGAAAAGTTTATAGCTAGAAGGAGTTCAGCAAAAAAGCATGTAATGGTAATTGGTGGGGGTATGTCTGCTGAACGGGAAGTTTCTTATATGTCTTCAAACGGTATTGTCAGATCACTCATTGAACTTGGTCATCACGTAACCTTTGTAGATATGGGCGCAGATATTGCTGTAGTATTATTGAATTTAAAACCTGATGTTGTTTATAATGCCCTACACGGTACTTATGGAGAAGACGGTTGCCTGCCAGGCCTTCTTAATATAATGCGTATTCCTTACACCGGTCCTGGGGTTTTAGCTTCGGCCATTGCTTTAAACAAAAGGAAGTCTTGCGAGATTTTTCAAGCTACCGGGATTAAAATACCAGAAAGTAAACTTATCAAAAAATCAGATGGTTATACCAAAGATCCTATAAAACGCCCGTACGTTATAAAACCTCTTGCGCAAGGGTCAAGTGTCGGAGTACAAGTTATATTTCCTGACGATATTTTTTCCTTTGGCAATTACGATTTTCCCTATGGTGATGAAATTCTAGTAGAGGAATATATAAAAGGTAGGGAAATGCAAGTTGCAGTACTAAACGGTAGAGCAATAGGTGTCCTTGAAATAAAATTATTAAAGAATAAACGTTTCTATGATTATGAAACAAAATATACTGAGGGTTTTGCCGAGCATCTTCTGCCCGCACCGGTGTCATCGGAAATGTATAATAATATCAAAGACTTAGCTGAAAAGGCTTGTAGTGTCCTTGATTGTGTTACTGGCATGATAAGGGTTGAGATGATATACTCCCCAGAAAGAAATGCGTTATATATGTTAGAAGTTAATACTCACCCCGGTATGACACCATTATCTATTTGTCCGGAAATTGCTACTTTAGAAAATATATCTTATAAAGATCTTGTTAAGGAAATACTGGAGGAAGCAAAATTTGAATAATGTCCAAAAAGAGTAAAAATAACAAGGCGACAATAAGTATAAAAAGGCGCTTCATCCTATATTATTTGCGTTTTATAACTCTATTAAAAATAGTAATATTTCTTATTCTTGTACTTCTCTTATTTACCGATTTGTTAAATAAACCCAAACAAAAGTTACGTGATATTTTCGTAGATAAAACCGCTGAACTTGGCTTAGTTTTTAAACACTTGGTTATTGTAGGGCTAGTTAATATAACTGAAGACGATATTATAGAAGCAATAGGTGGAAGTTATGGAGTACCAATTTACTCATTAAGTATAGATGATATTAGAAAAAGAATCGAAGATAACCCATGGATAAAAATGGCTTTAGTGGAAAGAAAATTACCCGATACCTTATCTGTAACGATTACTGAGAGAACACCAATTGCTATTTGGCAATTTAAACAAAAATTATATCTAATTGATGAAGAAGGTAATCGAATCAGCTCAAAAAATATAGAAAAATTTGGGGATTTAATTCACGTTGTGGGTCAGGATGCGAATGTTTATGCACGCAGTCTTTATGAAGATTTAGAGAAACATCCTTCTTTGGCAAAAAAAGTTGTTTCTGCTGTGCGTTATGGTCAAAGAAGATGGGATCTCAACCTCGAGCAAAAAATAAATGTTAAAATGCCGGAAAAAGGCTTTCAAGAAGCTTATGACTATCTAAATTCATTAAATAAAGAAGGTAAACTTTTTGACCAAAACTATAAGATAATTAACTTAAAAGATCCAGGGAAGTACTATATTGAAAAACATGAAATGTAATTTTATCATTTTCCTTAAGCCTAGCCTTATAAGGATTATCACTTTGTTTTTATTTTTAATTTTTACTATTGAATTGCAATTTTTGCAAAAAATCTATAGTCTCCGGACTAATAATTTTAACAGTATATTATGTTTTGGCGACTAAGGGTTCTTACTTTTTATTTTATATTAAGTTTGGTTGCAGTAATAATGGCTGTTTTCTTGTGGCTTCCTATATATTTCTTGAATTTAGGTTATAATGTAAGGTATAAAATTGCCGAAATTTTTTCCCGTATTTTTATTTTTCTAGCAAAATTTTTATGTGGTATAAAATATCAAGTAATCGGAATAGATAAATTACCTCAAGATGGAAAACCTTACATAGTTCTTGCTAATCATCAGTCATTTTGGGAAAATCTCTTTATGCAGTTAATAATTCCAAAGCATTCCTGGGTCCTTAAAAAGGAATTATTTGATATGCCGGTATTTGGGTGGGGGCTAAGAATGCTTAATCCCGTAGCTATAGATAGAAGTAATAGTCGCTCAGTACTTCAGATATTAACTGAAGGGCAAAAAAAAATAGACCAAGGTTTGCATCTGATAATGTTCCCAGAAGGCGGTACGGTTAAAATAGATAGAAATGTTAAGTTTAAGCCGAGTGCCGCTAAGCTGGCAATTAATGCAAATGTTCCTATAGTATTAATAGCGCATAACTCCGGTGTTTTTTGGCCCAAAGGGTTTTGGTTTAAACAACCTGGTTTGATTTCTATAAGAATTTTAGAAGTTATCAGCACCAAGAAGTACCAAGATCACGATGTAAGGACACTTACCGATTATATTGAAGAGAGAATTAATAAAGAAAAAGAAATATTGGTCAGGCTTGCAAATGCTAATAAGTAAACCTGTTTCTATCTAGTTATTATATACTGTGATTAAAATGAGTATATATCTTTTTCTGATCAAAACCAAATCTTTGATAATTTATCAGCTCATATGATAGCCGCCATTAATAGATAGGGTCTCACCTGTAATAAATCCTGATTTCTCGTCAATAAGAAACAGAACAGCTCTTGCTACTTCTTCAGGGCGGCCTAGTCTTTTAACTGGAGTAGAATTAATAATTGTCTCTAATATTGCACTTGGCACGTTTTTCGTCATATCAGTTTCAATATAACCGGGAGCTACACAATTTACAGTTATACCTTTAGGTGCAGATTCCCTTGCTAAAGCTTTAGTAAAACCTATAATACCGGCCTTGGCCGCACTATAGCTAGTTTGGCCTATTTGTCCGGCTTGAGCGTTAATAGAACTGATGCTGATTATTCTTCCAAAATTATTATTTCTCATATTATCGATTACTGCTTTGCACATATTAAAGCATGAAGATAGGTTGATATCTATTAGCTGACGCCAGTGAAGTATATCCATTTTATGTAGCATAGAATCTCGTATAACCCCGGCATTGTTAATTAATACGGAGACATGTTTTCCGGCATCTTTTTCAATCGCAGCTATATTCTTTTTACATTCTTCAAAATCTGCTACGTTCCAAGGTCTAACCTTAATGCTGTGTTTTTTAGAGAATTCTTCTGCCAGCTGGTGATTTTGCTCGTAATTTGCTACAATCTCGTAGCCATTTTCTTTTAAAGCAACTGAAATTGCCGCTCCAATACCCCTTATACCACCTGTAATAACAGCTAATTTAGACATATATTTCCTCGTCATATAAAACTACTGATTGTAATTTGCCCTAAGTTAATAAATTATTCAAGTCGTTTTATAATAATTTATTGAGTTGATTATTTATAATTTTATAAAAGCTTGTTATTATTACGACTTAGTTGACTATACTTAAGAATTATTTACCGGAGACTTTCCTCATGACAAAAAAATTAATTAAGATAGTAGTTTTTATTTTATTTCTAATAAAAAGTGCTTATGCGAATATTATTAGAGATTCAGAAATTGAAGAAGCTATTAATTTAGTGGTTGCTCCACTTAAGGAAGTTTCCGGGATAAAAGATTTAAAAATTTTTTTAATAAATGATGAAGTTCCCAATGCTTTTACTGTAGGTGGTTCAATAGTTTTTGTCCATAGTGGTTTAATAACAAAATTTCCTGATCCCGATGTACTACGGGGAGTGGTAGCACATGAGATCGGTCACATCTTAGGGCAGCATATAAGTAGGAAGCAGGAAGTAATAGATAATTATAGATTACTTGCTATGGGGAGTGCAGCATTAGGGCTTGCTACCGCTGTTGGGAGTGGATCTCCAGGGATTGCTGTTATGATGGCAGGCAGCCACATTGCTGAAAGATCAGTACAGGCATATTCGAGAACCTTTGAATCTAGTGCTGATCAAATGGCTTTAAAATTACTTGAAAAAAGCCGTCATAGTAGTGTAGGGATGATCAAATTTTTTGAACAAACAAGGATTGATTCAAGGAGCGATTTAATTAACCCTTATGAGCAAACCCATCCTCTAAGCCAGGATAGATTAGTAGTGTTAAAAAATTATAATAAAAAGTCGAGATTTAATAGCAGCCAAAATAGTAAAGACTTAGTAGAGAGATTCCGTAGGGTCTCAGTAAAACTAGCAGCTTATACAAAGGAACTAAATTCTCTACCGCAGTGTGATTACAAAGAAGGAGTAGACGAACTTAATCTTTATACTAAGGCTATAAAATGTTTTAGAATTGGTAATTTTAATAACGCCTTAAAAAATATCGATGTGTTATTAAAGCAACATCCTAAAGATCCTTATTATCATGAGCTAAAAGCGCAAATATTATTTGAATCAGGAAGTGATTCTGCCTTAAGCGAGTATAACATCGCGTCAGAAATAAGGAAAAATGATCCGTTGATATTACTTGGACGAGCAATAGTAGGAATTAGTAATTACGGTAATCAACCTGCGAAATTAAATGAATTCTATAAAGATCTGTCATTTGTTGTAGAAAAAGAACCGGATAATTTGCTGGCCTTATACTATATGGCTATTTATTACGAGAAAAAGGGGCTGAAAGCTAAAAGTTATCTGAACTCAGCTATTATTGCTGATAAATCAGGGAATAAGGAAGAAGCAAAAAAACTTGCAACTGAAGCATTAAAAGGTTTAGAAGTAAAATCTCCCGATTGGTATAAAGCTACGGATATTATTGCAGTAGATAAATAGTAATAGAGCTATTTTTTATTGCACCTTTATAAGTTTATTTATTTTGCAAAAACATTAATTATCTAGTAATTATAAAACACTTAAATTCTATAATAAAAACATAAATAATTTTAATTATGCAGAAAATTTTTACGAATATATTGCTTGGGATCTTACTTATTTTAGTAGCACTGTTTGCTTATAAAATCCTTAGAAATCCTGAAATTGTTAAAACATCTTTAAATGAGGCTCAGACAGATGTGGAGAAAGCAGCTCAGCAAGTTTTAAATCAGCCTCTAGTATCAGAAGAAGAGTTAAATGCTAAAATTCATGATTATATATTAAGTCATCCTGAAGTTCTTGTAGAATCTCTTGAAGCTATGCAAAGAAAAAAAATCGAGGAATCTAATAAACAAACTGCAGATTATTTATTACAAAACAAATCCAATATTGAAAGTGAGGGGGCACCTCCGATTTTTGGTAATAAAGAGGGTGATATAACCGTAGTAGTATTTTATGATTATAATTGCTCTTTCTCTAAGCAGGCAAATTTAATTACTAATGAAATACTGGAGAGTGATACGGGAGTAAAAATTATCCTTCGCCCTCTACCTATATTAGGCGGGACTTCAATGTATGCTACTAAAATAGCTTTAGCTGTACATAAGATATCGGAAGAAAAATTTCCGCTTATTCATAACGAAATGATGAAGATGAAACCGATAACCGAAGAAGGAGTGAAAGCATTATTAGTTGCAAATCAAATAGATTTTCAGCTTGTTGAAATTGAAATTAACAGTTTTGCTATCAAAGAATTAATAGCGAAGAACTTTGATCTTGCCAAAAACCTTGGGATAAAAGGGGCTCCCTCTTACGTAGTTAATGGTATTTTTATACCAGGTCTGGTTGATAAGGAGAAGTTTACATCTATTATAGGGGAATTAAGACAAATTGCTACACAGGCAAAGACTTCAGAATCTGTGGAAATTAATAAAAATAATTTGGATGCGGAAGCCAAAAATGATAAGGTAGATAATAAGGAAGAACCATCAACTCCGACGCAAGAAAATTCTAATAAGTCTAATTAAAGCAGAACTTGCTAGAAAGATAAAAACCTGTAATCAAGCTTTATCAGGTTTTTATCTTTTGAAACACTCATAATTATGGCCAATAAAATCATAAGGGTTTACGTGTTTTCCTGCTATATGGATTTCAAAATGTAGATGATCACCATGAGCGTTTCCTGATCTACCCTGCAAAGCAATTACCTGGCTTCGTATGACTTTTTGTCCCTTTTTGACAAAAGTCTTTTTCAAGTGAGTATATTTGGTTTTAATATTATTTTCATGGCTGATTTCAACTGTAGTCCCGTAACCATTTTGGTGGCCAACAAAAGATACTTTCCCGGTTGCACTTGCATATATAGGTGCGTGGTAATTGGCAACAAGATCAATGCCGCAATGCATTTTATATTTCTTATTGCCGGGATGTTTTCTAATGCCATAGTTGCTTGAAATATAAGAATTGTAAGAAGGAAGCATCAAAGGTAGATTAGAAGTTATCTGGTCTAGTTTGTCTAGTTCTGCCTTAGGCTTAATTTTATTAAAATCGGCTTTAGCAATTCTTTTTACATTTTGATAATGGTTTTTAGTCAATATTTTATATTTATTCTGTAGCTTTGTTAGCAAAGTGGTTATCTTTTGTACTTTAAGATTTGCCTCACTGGCAAAAGGAGTATTGGAGCGATATTTTTCCTTAAATTTTTGCAAGTATTTCTGAGCATAAATTTTGTCATTAGCAAATAAACCGAGATCTTTTGAAAAGATACAGCTGGTGTTATCTATCTTAGCTAAATCATAACTTAAAATTAAGTCGGCTCTCTTTATTTTGTAAGTTTTTTGTAAGTCGCTGGTGAGTTTTTTATAAGAATCTATAGAGTATTTAGTAGTGCTACATGCTTGTAGTAAAAAAAGAAGTATTAAAATGAATGTAAAACGCATGCACATTATTTGTAGAAAAATATTTTGTTATTCTGCATAGGGGCTTGCTTATTACATATTAATAAATTCAAGTATAGGACCTAAAATCATTAGAGGCATAAACATTATTGCGCCAACAATTAATACAGTTATTAATAAGAAAAAACTAAGCTCTAGGCTTGATTGGTTTTGATTTTCATTATCATTTGCTATTTTTCTCTTGCTCGCAAAAGAACCACTAATTGCAAGCGAATAATATATTATTGGGTATCTCCCAATAAACATAGCCAGAGCAGTCATGTAATTAAAATAATTATTGGCTGTATTAAGTCCAGTGAAATTAGAGCCATTATTAGTAAAACTGGAAACAAAATTATAGGCAATATCCGTTACGGCTTGAGAGCCTTGATAATTTATTAACTCTTTTGTTGCCGGAAGAGCAAAAGTAATGCCAGTAAAAAGTAAAACGCCTACCGGCATTATTAGAAATACTATTATTACCAGTGATAAGACCTCTTAAAAAAACTGAGACAATTAAATAAGCAAGCATTGCAAAAAAACCGGATCCCACCCCTTCCATAATAAACTTGCTCATTACTAAGTTAGAAAATAGAACAATAGTACTAAGAGGTGAATAATTTTCTAGGCATGCATTTGTTGTACCATTTGAGCTCATGGTAATAGAGAGTACCCACATTAAAGAAGGAAATTTATCATATATCAATTCCTTTCCAGTATAGTTAAAGTTGTCTTCTACAATTCTATCTGCAAGTATTAATGGAATACCATAATCATTTTCTCCAAGAGATAAAACATGTAAAGAAAAACCTATAACTAGCACAACTATCCAGTATAGTGACCAGCTGAAATTTGTAGCTTTTACTGCAAACCCATAAGTAAATATTAGGGAAATCGGGGTGATTACAGTTAAGAACAAATTTAATATTGTAACTAAGCGGGAGGGAGCTTCAAAAGGGTGGGCTGCTCCTGCCGAAAAAATAGATCCTCCATTTGCGGCTATATTCTTTATTGCTATTTGGCCTGCAGCCGGTCCTATAAACATTTGTTCTTTTTTTCCTTCTAGATTTATATAGTCTATATTTCCGGTAAAATCATGGGGAACCCCTCCGGCAATCAAAAATAGGGATATGATAAATGCTGCCGGCAGAAGTAGAAAACATAAAATGCGCACGAAATCATTATAGAAATTACCGATATAAGGATTGGCATTATTTATTATTCCCCTAACAAAAGCTATAAATACGGCAATACTAGTAGCCCCTGACAGAAAATTTTGCATTGTTAAAGCAAAAATTTGGCTTAGTACGGTTAATTGATTTTCTGGGTTATGGCTTTGCCAAAATGTACTAGTGGAAAAAGACACTGCAGCATTTAAACTAGCTGCAAAATCTAGTTCTTTTGTCAGACTCTCGCCGGTAGGTAAATATTTTTGAAAGAAGATTATCAAGAAAGTACAAACTATACAAATAAGGTTAAAGATCATTAAGCTTGTAAAATACTTCTTCCAAGTTTGTTGTTTGATTACACCTTTTGGAGAATCAGTAATTAAATTATTTTGAGGATCCTCAAAAAAAATCCAGCCTATATATTTCCCAATTATTGGAGCGGTAATGGTGACTATAGAAAAAAAGACTAATGCTGATAATATCATCCTATCTCATTTCTACCTTAATTTCTTTTGGCTCGTCTGGTAGCGCTAATGGTCTTTTTAGACCACAACTTAAAAGAAGTAAGCAGCAAATAGCCAAAGAAATAATTTGTTTCATATTAATATTTGATATATAAGTTTTGTAATGTAAAAATAATATTAACTTTGGTGGATTAGGACAATATATTCTATGGCAAAAATTTTTACAAAAATATTTTTATGGTTTATAAGCCTTATTTTTGTTTTGAGCCTATATAGTGGTTCTATTTTAGCCGAAAACTCTTCTATTATCCGACCGGAATCTTCTTTTGTACCGGATGCAAATTTTTTTGATATAGACGGAAATAAAGTTTTTTTAGATCAGTTTGAGGGCAAAACAATATTGGTAAGTTTTTGGGCTACCTGGTGTGGCTCGTGTGTTGAGGAATTACCAAGCTTGGACATCTTACAAAAAGATTTTAGGAAGTTACCTTTTGAAGTGTTGGCCATTTCTGAAGATTTTAAAGGAATAGCAGTAGCCGAGGAACATTTTAATAAATATGGGATCAGGCATTTAAAATTATATCATGATTATAAGAATAGCTTATTTAAAGCGTTTTCGGTAATAGGATTACCTACTGCTTTTTTAATTGATCCTGAGGGGAAAATTAAAATTATATTTAAAGGTAATACAAAGTGGCATGATGAATCAATTCGGGATATTCTGCTTTCTGAAATTCCCGGTAATCCAGAAACCCCAAAGAATAGCTATAATACAACTTCTTTAAATAAAAAAATTGCTCCGCCAGTTGATAAGTCCGGAGAAAAGAATTTAAAACAACATTCGCAAGAGGTAAAAGCTAAAGCTAAAGCTAAAGCTGAACCTGATAACCAGAATCAGAAATTACAAGATGATGCGCAAAAAGATAAATTAGAGAAAAAAGATGAAAGCAACAAACAAAAGTAAAAATTCTATTTCTACTGTAAAAGTACCTGGTAATTCTAAGCGCCTGAGTAAAATAGATCAATTAATGTCATTATTGCCTATTGGGTTCTATAACCCTAAACCCGTTGTAGCCGTTATAAGGTTAGAAGGCGTGATAGGTAAAGCAGGAGCTATGAAATCAGGCCTTACCATTTCTTCCCTGAATAAGCTAATTGAGAAAATGTTTAAACTACCAAGGTTAGATGCTGTATGTTTATGTATAAATTCTCCTGGAGGCTCTCCTGTTCAGTCTGAGTTAATATCTAAAAGAATAATTTCCTTAGCAAAAGAATTGGAGGTAACTGTTTATAGCTTTATTGAAGATATTGCAGCTTCCGGCGGATACTGGCTTGCTTGCAGCGGTGATAAGATATTTGCAAATAAAAGCTCAATTATTGGCAGTATAGGTGTTATTTCGAGTGGGTTCGGTTTTCACGGTGCTATAGAAAAATTAGGAATTGAGAGAAGGGTAATTACAGAAGGGAAAAATAAATCTGTCCTTGATCCTTTTCAGCCTGTAAAAGCTTCTGATGTAAAATTGGTCAAAGATTTACAGAAAAACATATATGCTCATTTTACGGATACTATAAAAGAACGTAGAAAAGGTAGGATTACCCAGACTGATGATATTATATTCAATGGTGAGTTCTGGACAGGCCAGAAAGCTCTGGATTATGGACTTATTGATGGAATAGATGATTTATATTCATTTATTTATAAAAGATATGGTAAGGAAGTAAAAATAGAATATATAGAGCAACAGCAATCATGGTTTAAAAGAAAGTTTGGTATGGCACAAATTGCTCAGGAAATCACAGATACTGCCCTCAGTAGGATAGAAGAGAGATTATTAACAAGTAAAATCGATTTACATTAATTTAATCTTAATTAGGTATAATACCATGGAAATTGTAAGAAAGCCTAAATTTAAATTAAGTAAATATTGGATTTGGTATCTTACTATAGGAATACTATTTGTATATTCTAATAACCTTAAGGTTTGTAAAGCAGAAGATGAAGAGGGAACAATATCTATACTTGATGAAATAGAACAAGGGCTGATTAATCAATCTTCTGATTCAGAGCCTCAAAAAATAGAACGTAAGGATTTAATAAAATTAGAAGAGAAAAAAAAAGAAAGCATATCATCTGAAATTACCCTTCCTCAAGAATCTAACTCTTTTTCTTATAAGAAAAAAGCTAATATTATTGTGTTAAATAAGATTACTGCTAAATCTGAACTAGTGAAATTTGAATTAAATAAAATAGAGTCTTTTGGTAACCTCTCTGTAGAAGTTCATAAATGCGCAAAAAACAATAATCCTTTAAGACCTGCTAAACTTATATTAATTACGGTTTTTGATAATAAGCCTGACGGTAATAAATCATTAGTATTTGATGGCTGGATGGATTCGTCAAATCTTGCAATCTCTACCTTAGAACATCCAGTTTATGAAATAATGCCTAGAGATTGCCTGGATTAAAGGTATTATTTAACTTAAAGCTTAAGTATAAGTAAATTATTATGTGTTTTAGTTTTTAATAAGGTTTAAATTTTCTAAATCTGTTGTTAAAAGCGAAATAAGTTTCTCCATTTCTACCAGTAAGTTTGTAGCATAATACTCTAAGATTTCATCGCCTTTGGCTGCATAACTATCAATCAATTGCCTTATTTGTGATATGATTTGGTCGTTGTAGTAAGGGGCTGTGTACAGTAATTCCAAGGAAAGGAAAAAATCACCAGTAATATTTCCTAAATTTTCAAACTGCTTATGGATTAATTCTTTTATTTCGGACAAAAATATTTCTGTCTCGGATCCTTGAATATTCATACAGGTAATTTTAAAAGCTTGTTTGAGTAAGTTAACTTCTTAATTGTAATTCGGCCACATACTAGAGGATAAAAAATTATAATCAAGATAATTTTTATATAAGTTTACCAAGGTTTTATTAGCAGTATAAAAGGTTTTAACTGCA
Source organism: uncultured Rickettsiales bacterium (assembly GCA_903828265.1). Taxonomy (GTDB): domain Bacteria; phylum Pseudomonadota; class Alphaproteobacteria; order Rickettsiales; family Rickettsiaceae; genus Megaera. The sequence goes on along the minus strand of CAIKLL010000080.1, from coordinate 3,900 downwards.
AATAGTATAATAGGGGCAGAGTTTCTTTTACTACTAGTTAATTCGTTAAAAATTTTAAAATTATTAACAATTGGAGAAAACAGTGAATGGTGGCCAGAGCCGGGATCGAACCGGCGACACAAGGATTTTCAGTCCTTTGCTCTACCAACTGAGCTATCTGGCCAAATAACTGAGTATTTATTTGGGAGTTGTTGATGAAAAGTATTGAGGTGTATACCTTAGACGAACTTATAATCAATAAAATTTATTATGTCTATAAGAAATTGCGTAACTTAAGTTAAATTAGCAAGCAAATAGGTAATTCTGCAGAGTTATGTTTTATTTTAGTAGTTATTAGAGAATTTCTGGCAAAAGATATCGAAGAAACTTGAAAAGGTTTGGACTAGTTTATATACTTTAGTTTGAAATGACTAGAGTTTAACCAAAGCGAGTATTATTTCATGCAGAAATCTCGAGAAGAAATACACCAAGCCCGGCCAATTTCGCCGCATCTTAGTATTTATAAACCTCAGATTAGCTCAGTACTATCGATTGGTCATCGCCTTAGTGGCATTGGTTTATTTTTTATGCTTTCTGCTTTAGGCTGGTGGTTTATTTTGTGGGTATTCAGTAAATTTGATCCGGTATATTTAAAAGTTTTTGATAGTTTTTTTGTTAAGTTTTTGCTTATTCTTACTAGTTACGGTTTTTTTTATCATTTATGTACCGGGATTAGACATTTAATATGGGATACTGGATGTGGTTTTTCTATTAAAGCAATAAATTATTCCGGTTGGGTAGCTGTTATTGCTTCTATATTATTAACGATAATTTTTTGGTTGTCTGTCTAGATTAAATTAAATTACATACGGGTTTACGATGAAAGGCAAATATAGGTCAGATTTATCAAAAGCAAGAAATCTCGGAGCAGCGAGCTCTGGTTCTCATCACTGGTGGCATCAAAGGCTTACTGCTATAATAATTTCTCTCATGATATTATGGGTAATTTCCTTTTTTGGAGAGATACTTAAAAGCAATGTTACTATGGCTATTTCTCACTTAAAAAAGCCTTTTAATCTAACGATGCTTCTGGTTTTGTTTCTAACAGTAATGTACCATGCTGTTCTTGGTATGCAAGTTGTTATTGAAGACTATATGAGTTGTAGAACTTATCGCTTAGTTCTTATTCTTGCAATCCAGATATTTGCAATTATTACGGCTGCTTCATTTGCCTTGGCAACTTTTTACGTAATGGTTTTGTGAGGGAAGAATATTTATGACTAATAGCTATAACATAAAAACTCATGAATTTGATGTAGTTGTTGTCGGCGCTGGTGGTGCTGGTCTTCGTGCTGCTTTCGGGATGGCACAAAGTGGTCTTAATACGGCTTGTGTTACTAAAGTTTTTCCAACTCGCAGCCATACTGTAGCTGCTCAGGGAGGGATAAGTGCCGCACTTGGCAATATGGGAGAAGATGATTGGCGATGGCATATGTATGATACAATTAAGGGCTCAGATTGGCTCGGGGATCAGGATGCTATAGAATATATGTGCAAGAATGCAGCTGCGAGTGTCATAGAACTGGAGCATTACGGTGTTCCCTTCTCCAGGAATAAAGAAGGTAAAATATACCAAAGGCCATTTGGTGGCATGACTACTAATTTCGGCAAGGGCAAAGCAGCACAGAGGACATGTGCTGCAGCTGATAGAACGGGTCATGCGATTTTACATACTTTATATCAACAAGCACTAAAGCACCAAGCGCAATTTTTTATAGAATATTTTGCGATCGATTTAATCATGGAAAATGGTGAGTGCAAGGGAATAGTTGCGTGGAATTTGGACGATGGTAGTTTACATGTTTTTAAGGCACATATGGTAGTATTAGCTACTGGAGGGTATGGTAGGGCGTACTTTTCTGCAACTTCAGCTCATACCTGTACCGGTGATGGTGGGGGAATGTGTATAAGAGCCGGCTTACCTATGCAAGATATGGAATTTGTCCAGTTTCATCCAACTGGAATTTATGGCGCTGGATGTTTAATTACTGAAGGAGCAAGAGGAGAAGGGGGCTATCTGGTCAATTCAGAAGGCGAGCGCTTTATGGAGCGTTATGCACCATCAGCTAAGGATTTAGCTTCAAGAGATGTAGTTTCCAGAGCTATGACAATGGAAATAAGAGCAGGCCGAGGTGTGGGTCCTAAGAAAGATCATATATTTTTGCATTTAAATCATTTGCCACCGGAAGTTTTGCATGAAAGATTACCTGGAATATCCGAAACAGCAAAAATTTTTGCCGGCGTGGATGTAACCAAACAACCAATTCCAATATTACCTACTGTTCATTATAATATGGGCGGAATTCCAACAAATTATCATACGGAAGTTCTTACTCTTAAAGACGGTAAACAAACTATTGTCCCTGGCCTTATGGCAATTGGCGAAGCAGGCTGTGTTTCTGTTCATGGCGCCAATCGTCTTGGTTCGAATTCCTTACTTGACCTTGTAGTTTTTGGTAGGGCAGCAGCACATAGAGCGGCAGAAATTATAAAAATCGGTATGCCTCATAAAAAATTAAAACCAGATATACTTGATCCTATTATTTCCAGATTAGATAAAATTAGGAATGCAAAAGGAGATATATCTGTAGCTGACTTACGTCTTAAAATGCAAAGAACCATGCAGGATCATGCCGCAGTTTTTAGAACTGAGGAAGTGTTAGAAGAAGGAAAAAAAATGATGGATGATATCAGGAAAGAATATGATAATATCTCGGTAACCGATCGCTCAATGATTTGGAATAGCGATCTAGTTGAAGCCTTGGAGCTTGCTAATTTAATTGATCAGGCGGTTCTTACTGTGCATGCGGCATTAAATAGGAAAGAAAGTAGGGGAGCGCACGCAAGAGAAGATTTTCCAGAAAGGGATGATAAAAACTGGATGAAACATACACTTCTTTGGCTTGAAGAAAACGGCATGGTTAAAATAGATTATAAACCGGTGGTTTTAACTACCTTAACTGATGAAGTTGAACCTGTTCCACCGGTAAAAAGAGTTTATTAGATAATGTTTTAAAGAACCAAGTAAGTTTTTTGCTTGGTTCTTTTGCATAGAAAATATATGAGTATTAATCTACTACGTTAGCCTTTTGCCAATTAGCCCCAAGGTAATCAGTTATAGTATGGGTTATTTCAGGATCTAATTCTAATGTTATAAATTCCATTGCTTCAACTAAGCTAACGTCATAATCTCCGTCTAGATAATCAAGAACTGTCCCGGTAATTTTTGATGTGCTGGAAAAAATACTGCTAGTTTTTCAAAAATAATATCAAATCCATGCATAATTGGTAAAAGATATTTTTCTACAGCTGCTTGGTAAATTGCGGTTTTGTCTAATCCAGCGTACGGTGGATTTTCTTCAGGTACTTCTTCGGGAATTCCTGATTTTTTGAAGAACTCTGAGAGCGTATGGTTACTTTCTTCCAAAATTTTGTACGTTACTTTACTGTAATGATGGATTTGTAATGATAAAAAAAGATTATTATTTTAAGAGAAAAAGAGTATTAAACGAAATAAAGCACTTTAAATATAAAAATTGAAAATTAGTGATTTTTTACTAAAAAATAACTGCTTTTTTGTAAGTGTTTTTTAATAATTATTTTTTATTGGAAGTTAAAAAAGATTTAGCAGGGAAAAATTGTTTTTATTGTATTCAAGTTATACTTGAAGCATTGTTCTATAACAAAAAGGAGTTTATGAATGTTATTAGACATTCGGAAATATGGCGAATTCAATAATCTAGCGCAACATACTGCAATTTGCGATTATGAAAGACCTCGGTAGGTGTTCTGTAACCAAGGCATTTTCTGGGCTGATTATTCATTCTCTGTTCTATATCGTCAAGAAGTTCTTGAGATAAG
>CAIKLL010000079.1 GCA_903828265.1 uncultured Rickettsiales bacterium | reverse complement strand
TGCGGCCTGATATGTCCTTACCATTGGCTTCATTGTGTTTGTCACCTCCCACAATGCAATGGTTAGTTCTATGCTGGTGGTTAGCCTTTGCATAGGTCGGATTCTTACCAACTGATTCTTACGCACTTCCCTTGGCGCACTACATATAATTCTCCTGCAAAGGTTGAGTTAATGAATTATTGAGAATATATAGACGTGTCAAAGTATAAATATTCTCAGTCACAAGACATAAAAACGTTTGAATCCCCTGGCTTCAGGCGTTTTTTTATATCTTGCTTATAAGTAATGATATAATAGATCTCTAATAAGTCAAGTGATTTTATTGAGAAAGTATTGTATTTTTAATGTGCTACCTTTTTTATTTGGTTGTATCTTTCAATTATTTCGAAAATTTTATCTCTATTTGCTTTGTAGATATATACCATTTCCTTTTCCCTCATTACGTACTGTCTTTCCATAAGTTTTTTTATATTAAAGTGGATAGTTTGCTTGGAAAGATTTGTTAAAGCCATAATTTGGGAAATAGGTATCCCTACATCAAATTGTACAAGTATTTTTAAAATTTGCTGTTGCCCATCTGAAAGTAAGCTTGAGCTATTGATAGCCTCAATTAATAAAGGGTTTTGTTCTAAAAAAGTCATATACACTCAATAAAAGTAATAATGTATAGTATACAGTTTGTATAGCTCCCGTCAAGTTTTAGTAAAAACGGCTTGACAAGGCTAAATATTATATCTAGCCTATAGATTGTTTTATAAGATTTTTTGATAGGTAAGTATGTAAAAAAATAAACATAGAAAGAAGATTTGTGAAAATAATGCTCTAATCCCCCAAGATTATTTATTATTTGCACATTCCAGACGTACTTAACAACACGTCAACCGTTTTTTTTAACTAAGTTAAGTAGCTAAACCAACAACGATTGGTCTTAGAATAGTAAAGTATTATCTATTCGTCAAGCCGTTTGTTGTTGGTTTAGCAAAAATTCTTTAATACGAATTCAACTGCAATAAATAAAATGGCTTATTTACAACATAAACAAGTAGACGAGTATTTAAATCACAAGTCGAAAACAGAATTATCCTTAGAAACACAAGTATTTTTAAGCTTTAAACACAGAACCCCAAACCGCTATAAGATATTAGATAAGCTTATCAGAGCTAATATCACTCCAGAAAATGAACTTACGGACAAAACTGTTTATCTCGGGGAAAAAGCTAAAAAGTTGCTTAGAGCTATATTAAAAAAACTCTTTAGTAATAGATATATTTTAATAAATCATAAATACATTACTCAAGCTACTCGGTGCAAGTCTGACCAAAACGTACTTATTTTAAAACAATTAGCAAAAATATTAAAAATACAATTTTATAGGCTTTATACTAATAATAAAGGGACAAAATTTTCCCGTCACTATTACATTGAATTACATCCTACAGTACTAGAGGAATTAAAGGATAAAGGCATTTTAAATTCAAAATTTTACCCCGAAAAAAATCGGCCCATATATACTAACAGGAATATCTTTAACAAAGATAAAAATATAGATCTAAAATCTAATTTTTCACAGAATTCTGAAAAAAATACAGAACCTCAAATAGCTATATTTCAGCAAGAATCTTTGTACTCTGTTAAACTTAAAAAAATACTTCCTAATGACCGGAAAACACCTACTAATGAAGAAAAAAAGGCAAGAGTTTACTATTTTAACCAGTATAAAGAACCTCAAGGCTTAAGCTATCATTACCCTTTGACCAAAGAAGATGGAGATAAATTACAAATCCTTTCAGACCGAAACTTTAGCATAAATGCTATGAATGAAATACTCATTGATATGTCAAAAAGGCTAGATAAAAGATTTTGCTCAAAAGCTCAATTTATGGCGTATTTTGCCAAATGCTTGCGATTTGAGATGCGAGATGCTGTAAAAACCAATAATGTTAATTTTAGGATAAAAACAAACATTACGCCAATAACACAAAGAGAAATAGATAAGGAAAGGCAGATAGAGGAATACCTAGCCGAAGTAGAACAGATGGCAATTACCCATGTTTGCCCTGAGAATCAATTTAAAGCAAGAATAACTAATATTCTTGAACCGCTAAGAAGCTATGAACTTCTGTCAAACATTAAGGATTTCAAGGTTATCGGCAGTACTATGAGAATTTACTTCAGACATATAATTCAATTAAGTGAGAATGAAAAAAACATCGTCTTAAGTGAGGTTAAGTCTATTTATTCAAGATCAGATCTTGATATAGAAAGTGTAGAGTACGTTGTAGAAAATGTTTATAATCCTAAGTCTACAAATGGATATACTAACTCGAGAGGAAAAAGAACTGTAGGCCTACCGACATTACAACAAGACACATGGGGAGACATTTGCCAACAGCTAATTCAAATATACAATATCCATGTTTACAACAACTGGTTTAGCAAGCTCATTCCTATTATTGATAAAGATGCTAAAACTATTCAGCTAAAAGCTCCAAACTATTTTGTTCAGGAAGAAGTAACAAAAAGATATGGGGACATAATAAAAGAGGTGTCTAATATTTGGGGGATCAAGTTTAAAGGAATAGGTAGGCATGAAAGGTAATGATTACCAAAAAAAACCGCAAATATGATTTTGTCTAAACCATTAAAAATTATAACAATTGAAGAAATGAAAAAAGTTATAAATAAGCGGAGAGGTAATAGTGGTAGGCATTGAGAAGCAATTTTTGCTTTTGGGAAAGAGCTCAGTAAGGCTATCTTTAAAACTATCCGCAGAAACTTTGACCATATTAACTTTACAAATCTTTCTTAAGATAATATGTTTAAAATCGGCCAGTTTAATAATCTAGCGCAACACTGTATATTTGAATTCATTCAAAAATACAAAGCCAGTGTTGCTAATGACAAAATACCACAGAATTACTCTCTACGATAGAGAGAACATATATCGC
>CAIKLL010000078.1 GCA_903828265.1 uncultured Rickettsiales bacterium | reverse complement strand
TGGTTGGTTTGGAGTAAGCGATATATGTTCTCTCTATCGTAGAGAGTAATTCTGTGGTATTTTGTCATTAGCAACACTGGCTTTGTATTTTTGAATGAATTCAAATATACAGTGTTGCGCTAGATTATTAAACTGGCCGTTATATAATAAATATAATTGGTCATTATATAATTTACCAAATAACTTACCAGCTCTGTAAAACTCAACACCATCTTTAGACATTCTATAATGTACTTGTCCAAATTGTGAAAGAGTGGTAATAATTTCCTTGATTATGTTACCTTTCAAAATACCCTTGCACTTCATACAATAATTTACAATGTATTAACTACTAAAATTAATCGTTATTTAATCAGAAAGTATGATAGAATGATTAATAATAATCAACTTAATAGTATTTATGAATTACTCAGAGCCTTGCAAGTACTCAATAAGATTAAAAGAAAAACTTAAATTATTAGATGTTGAAAATAAATTAGATTTTGAAGTAATTAATAAAGCTATTTATTGGGCTAAGAAATATCATGGTAATCAAAAAAGGAAATCAGGCGAACCATATTATTCGCATCCTTTGGAAGTAGCTTATATGGTTTCTGATTATAAGCTAAAAACTGATATAATAGTTACCAGCATACTCCATGATACAATAGAAGATACAGATCTTACCTTTGAGATGATAGAGAAGGAGTTTGGTAAAATTGTGGCAAACCAAGTAATGGATTTAACTAGAGTAAAAGAATCTGATCATAAAATCAGCGCAGGAAAGTTAACAGAATTACTTTGGGAGCAAAAAAAATACGACGTATTACTTATTAAACAATTTGATAGATTGCATAATATTCAGACTATTAAATTCCTATCTCCAGAAAAAATAAAAAAAACTATAGAAGAAACTATTTCTACATTTCTAGTGCTTGCAATATATTTAGGGATACCAGAGTACAAAAATAAACTAATACGTACGTGCTATGAAGTTATAGGTATTGAAAATGAATTTTCTGAACAGGAAGAAGATCTTCTTATGTAAAAATATATTTTATATAACTTTTTTCTCTAATTTTTCAAAGTGATCTAAACCAAATGCAAAACCTATAACAATCGGAACCATAATAACAAGTATTCCATAATGACCTAAATATTCGAATAAATAAATAAAACCGAATGAAGTTACAAGATGCATTGTTGCACGTGATAGAGCATAAGCAAATCCAGTGTAAGTAAAGCGTTTAAATACAGGAAAATGGCTGTAGAAAATAGGACCGGCTGGTAATACATTTACCCCAAACAAAACTATACCAAGTTGTACTAACATTATTCCAAATGGGCTACTAGAGTAATGAAAAACAAATGGTAATATAAAAATAAAGCAACAAAATGCATACAACTTTATTTTTAGAATTTTTAATGGATATATTTTAAAACTTAAGCAGGTAATAAATAATAGGCTAAAAAACTCTACTACTGTTATTATGAAATTGTGATGAATTATTTGGCTAGGTACATAATTATATACTTCTTTTAAAACGTTTGCAGAATAAGCGTATGTAAGAAAAAAACATGTTGGTGCTGAACATTCTAGCAAAAAATAGGCTATAGAAGTTATTTTACTAGCTTTTTCGCTATATATTGGACTTTTATGTAAAAGTTCAATATCTATGCCAGTTTTTTTAAACACAGACTGAATTTCTTTTTTTGCATTAACAAAATCTGGAGTTTCTCTTAATCTTGTTCTAGCAAGTCCACCAATCATGGCTATTATTGTACCAATTAAAAATGCATAACGCCAATTAAATCCTTCAGTGGTAGCAAGGGATGCAACAGCTAAAGCTGCAACACCTCCTAAAGTTAAAGAAACTGTTATAAACCCTACAACTGGAAAAATAGTAGGCCTTTTTATAGTTTCAGTTAAGTATATTTCTGCTCCTATTACTTCACCCATAGATGACATACCTTGCATAGCACGGCAAACAATCATTATATAAGAAGCAGTAATTCCAATTTCATTATAAGTTGGTAGTATATACATAATTATACATGATACTGCCATTAAAGTTGTAGTAATGATTACTGTCAGTTTACGTCCAAAATTATCACCTATATATCCAAATATAATTGCTCCGAATGGTCGAAGTATAAAAACTGAAGAAAAACTAAGAGACCCTATAAGACGAGCTGTAAGAGGATCAGTTTTTGGAAAAAATAATTCATTTAAAAGAACAGCCATATGGACATATAGCATCAAATCAAAATATTCTAAAAAAGTACCGATTTGAAGTAATCCAATAGATTCTTTCTGTTCTCTTGTAAGACTTTGCTGTTTTACTATTTTCATATAAGATTAATCGCCATTTAATAAATACTCCTTAATTAAAACAACTATTTAATGTACTTTTCAATTATTTATTGCTCTAGTTATGGTAAATTATTGAGATTAGTTATTATTTTAATTTATTTTGTTGAATATATGTAGTAATCTCTTAATAATCTGATTTTAGAAATTTTATCTAATTGAGCATATATCTTCG
>CAIKLL010000077.1 GCA_903828265.1 uncultured Rickettsiales bacterium | reverse complement strand
ACATTCAAGGCACAGGTCGCCTGTTAATTTTCTTGTGCATGTCTTAGCTTGTCTTACTGGTTATGCTATTAAAAAATCCTCCTTAAAACTTGATGATTTAACCAATTCTTATCCCCTTTTATCCTAAACTGGCGTTTATAAGCTTAACCTTAACCGTCATTTCATATAGCCCAGTTCTGCCTGTATGCCTCTTTAGCTGCCATTAAACCTATAATACTTTCTACTACACGGCTGATAATTAATTGGAAATCTGTAAGATTTTAGTATCTTCTCTAAATGTATTATTTATTTACTAGCAACGTTGATTTGATGTTTAAAATTATACGATGCTTCTTTTGCTACGCCCATCAGATCTTCTAATACACAACAACTTAGTGGTATAGTTTCTCCTAATGCAAAAAATAGCTACTATTTGTAAATAACAACATTATTTTCTTCTGTGCCTAATTCGTTAATATCTCTGCCATAAAAAGAGCCGGGAATTTGACATGTTTGAATTAAATAATTCTTAAGCTGATTAAATAATTTCTTAGATACTGGTTGCGGGTTTTCCCAAAATGAATCCAAACATCCTTGATGTGTTAACCCTTTTTGGTCGTATATAGCTTTCCCCATAACCTTTATTGGGATATTATAATATAATGTTTGAAAACCTATAGTGCTATTTATAACTACTGCACCACAGCTATTTTTAATGAGTTTAGCATTGTTAACTTCGTGTAGATACAATACTCTATCTTTGATACCATAAAATTTTGCCAATTTAGCAATAAACCGACCGTACTGATTATAGCCACGATCCATAGGGTGATGTTTGAAAACCACCATTGAATATTTTTCCTTTGCACTGGAAAAACTTTTAATTACTTCTTCTATAAAAGCTTGAATACTTTTATAGTTGCTATTCCTAACCACTGCAAAATCATCTGCAACTTGTAAAGCAACAAAAAAGTATTTTTTTTTGTAGTCCCTAAACAGCTTATATGTTCTGATTCTATCTATTAAAAAGTATAAAATCTTACGGATGAAGGATTTAAGCCAGTACAATCCTTGCACTAAACTAAATTTTTTATGATGTATATAATATGGGTAAAAAAAATGGCTAAATAGTCCTGCTGTAAAATATAAGAACCCGAAAATAACCATTCTTTCAAAAACATATAAATATTTTTTTGAAGAAAAGTTCACATTATTGTGATTTATAGCACAGAATTTAATATTTAAATTTACTTTACCTGAAGAAGAAACTGAGCGTTGTTTTTCTAAAGTAATATAATTCGGCCTTATATATCCCTCTTCAAAAACCCAAATATCTATTTTCATTTTTTTAGCTATAGAGGCTGCTTCCACATGTATTTCTCTATAACCGCCGAAAAGGAAAACAGCTTCAGTAGAAGTTTTAATAAATATATTTTCCAGATAATTTTGAAGTTCTTCTATTTTTCCTTTAAAACGAAAAACCTCTGAACAATAAAACAAGTCATCTCCAAGATTGAAATTGATTTTAAAAACTTTT
>CAIKLL010000076.1 GCA_903828265.1 uncultured Rickettsiales bacterium | reverse complement strand
TAAAATAGGTTGTTTTGTATGCTGACAGAAAAATAGCGGCTACAAAAACAGTCGTAAATAAATAAGCATAGTGCGCTCTCTATTATTGTGAGTCTTGATTTTTGGGCGATGACAACTCCAACCACTGAACTTATAGATTAAAATAGAATTACCAAAGCTAGAATTTACTTAATTTAGGAGGTTCTATGATGACGTTACAGGAAATTATTAAATCTCTCGAAAATTTACCCACAGAAGATCGAGATTATTTATTTGAATTTCTGTAAAAACAACGAATTAATCAAAAACGAAATGAAATTTTAACTAATGCAGAAGAACTAAAACAGGCTTTTAAAAATGCTAATGAAGGCGATCGCACCTTATTTGAAGATATATATAGCGTTTTGCAGTCTGCTGAGGTACAAAAGTTATGGGTTTTAGGCACTCATGCAAGAGGCAAAAGGCTTCGGCAGTGAGCTCAGCGTTCGACCGAGCGTCCGACAAAAGCTCACGCCGAAGTCTCACGCCGAGGTCCGAACGGCAAAAGGGAAGAAAAATAGGTGTACCTCACTAGCTTAGGAAACGGCTTAACTATTTATTAGACGAAAAGTTTACGTTGATCACGCCAAACAATCTAGTCAAATGTATTACACATAATTTAGTTATAATGTCAAGAGTTTTTTCGTATATCGTTAAGATTCACCTATTAATATTTTCCATGCTGTTATAAATTTCTGGCATCAGTAATTTTTAATGGTAAATAACCATCGTTTTCACCTGAATATCAACATTCAGTTTTTTCCGCAAAACATTGAAAATAGCAGTCAAATTATCCATCGTTGGATTACCTTTTGCTGATAACATTCGCTGTAAACTTTTACTAGGTTTAGAGGTTTCAATTGCTAACTGTTCAAAACCTACAGTTGCATTAACAATATCTCTTAAAATTAATCTTGCTGTTTCTGGTTCACCATTTAGGAAAAGAGAAATAGCTTCATCAAGTAAAGCAATTGTAAATTCAGAATCTCTTTGTACTCTTGCATTAACAGTTTCCTTAAAATCTCTAGTTAGTGCCATAATAACTACCTCTTATCTCTATTATCGTTGTCAGTTGCTTGCTCTTTGCTAATTTCTTTTTTTCTTCTTTTGTACTCTTGGTATAATTCTTTAGCACGATTAATATCAGATTGCTGATTTTTCTTTGTTCCTCCACCAAATAATACTATAAGCTGTTTACCATCTTGAGCTAGATAAATCCGGTATCCTGGACCCCAATCAATCTTATATTCCCCAATTCCATCAAACCATTTAACATTTGATGTATTGCCTAATTCCAAACGAGACTTAGCAACTGTTACCTTTGCAGCAGCTTGGACATCCAAACTATTAAACCATTCTTGGTAAGGACTTGAACCATCTTCTTTAAGATATTCTTGAACTTTTATAATAGACATACTGCTATAGTAACTTATGTGTTACCTTATGTCAAGCAGTATTATTTGAATTATTTTAAATAAACTTTTCCAAATAAATGTGTAAACTTAAAGAGTTCACCTATTACCAAAATTCTATGACTCGCTGGTTTAATATTGCCGGTCCCTGTTCCAACGATATCCACTATATGCTCTCTCCCACAGTCAGATTACCAGATTTAAAGGAGCTAATTCAACAACGTAGTTATTTTGTCCTACACGCACCACGACAGACAGGGAAAACCACAGCCATGTTATCCCTAGCAAAACAACTTACCAATACTGGAAATTATGCCGCAGTCATGGTATCCGTAGAAGTAGGAAGTGCATTTAATCATGATCCTACTGCCGCCGAATTGGCAATTTTAGGAACTTGGTATAATACAATAAATATTCGCTTACCTAAAGAATTACAACCACCTGTTAAACAATGGCAACAGGAAGAACCAGGAAGCAGAATTAAGGCTTTTTTATCAGATTGGGCAAAAGCTATCAATTGCCCCATAGTATTATTTATAGATGAAATTGACTCTTTACAAGACCAAACATTAATATCAGTTTTACGACAGTTAAGAGATGGTTTTCCTAATCGTCCAGAAAATTTTCCCTCATCAGTAGGATT
>CAIKLL010000075.1 GCA_903828265.1 uncultured Rickettsiales bacterium | reverse complement strand
CTTGTAAAACGTAACAATACTGAAGTAGAGGCAAGCTATAACTGCCATCTGAAGAAAAAATACGTTGGACATCAGGGTACATTAAAGTTAAAACTTTTATTCTAAACTATATTCTAAGAGGAGAGAGATCAAAGGTATTTTCTTTCTTCTTTTCTGGTGTTTTTTAATGAGATAGAGGTTTAAGAAAGTTGTTTAACAAGCTTTTACTAATTGTAACAATTCCCTCTAATTTATGCAAGTTTCGGATTAGAAAGTTAGTCTCTATATCAGCAAATAACTAAGTTGTAGGTTATTTTATTTCACAAAATAATAGAAATAATCTATAAAAAAATGGGTTTTACAGAAATATATTGCTAAGTCAACGACTTTTTAAAAGAATTAGATAAGAGGACAGCTTTGAGTACAAATCTCAGCAATAAAAGATTCATTACAAAAGATATGGCTTGAGTTAGAAGAAGGTAATGACTGGGGTAGTGATGCTAATTTGAGAAATTTCTTTAGATCAGCATTATACCAAGGGCTTATTACTTTGTTTAATCAGTGAGTATCAGATGGACTAATATTGAAATTACTTGAGTCAATAATAAGGGCTGTATGCCTTACTGAAGGAACTAGGCTGACGACTGAACGAGAAGTGCCCGAAGCTGCTGTGTATCGCCTTTGGTAAGTAATGTATTATTTCTGTTTGATTGAGAGATAAAGCGTAAAAGATATAGGCTAACGCGGTTTGTCGATGATTGAGTGGGTGATTTGTACTACAAGAGCAAAAGTGCAAGTGGCATTAGAGTATGCTACTGGATTTTTAAGTAAACTAGATATAGATCTGTGAAAAGAAAAGACAAGAATTGTACATGTAAAGTACGGATTCAAGCTTTTAGGATATAAGATCAAGCAGGGGAAGCTAGCACTAAGGTTTACCCATTGTCGGGTAGGTCAGGCACTAATTGTGCCTTTCCCCCTAAGAACCGTACAAGCTAGTTTCCCAGCTACGGCTCAAGCATAGATAAAGTTACCATGGATAGGTAACCCAGCAATACTTCTGCTATGGATTTGTCTATGACATTCTGGGTGCATTAGTAGCAAATTGTTTATTTTGTCAGATCCACCATTATTACGAGGTAATGCATGGTGAATATGCCACTTGGTTGATTCATCTATTCTATGTTTACAACAGGGACATTGCCCTTTTTGAGACTTCCAAATTTTATATACCGTATCGGTCATACTGAACTTCATCTTCCTAGATGCTCTATTTTCAGTGTACTCTTCCCATTTTTTATCGTAAGGATTGAATTCTCCCTTGATTAATCCGTGGCGTTTTATTGGTATATTACTCATCCTCGGTAAATGTCTAAATATGGATTTTTCTTTCCTATCTTCCCAAAAACCAAAAGCCCAGTTTTGGTTATGGTACCTATAGAAATACTTGTTTTTAATCCATTTTTGACTTTTATTAGGATGTCTTCTTTTTGCCCATCTCCATAGTTTTTGATGCAACAAATTATCCATTTTGCTAAACACTTGCTTGGCTGCACAATGCATGTAGTAATTTCTCCATCCAGTAAGCTTTGGATGTAGTTTTGCTATGACTTGCTGTTTGTGTCGCTGTTCTGAGTGTTTTTAACTCTACTTTCATCATTTGACAAAAGCGTTTTTGGCTTTTTGAACTAGGTTTTGTTAGCACTTTTCCACATGGATATTTGCGGATTGAAAAGCCTAAAAATTCTACACCTTCAGTAATATTTACTATACGTGTTTTCTCTTTGGATAATTCCAATCCCCGTTTAGCTAAGAAGTTAGATATCAGCGGCTGTACTTTCTCTTCTAGTATGACTTTTGATACACCAGTGATAAGAAAGTCATCTGCATATCTTACTACATTAACCTTGTCGTTTTCTCCTTTTAATTTGCTACTTCTAAATGATTTTCTGATTAAATCTTCCATACCATCCAGAGTCATATTAGCTATTATAGGCGAAACAACACCTCCTTGAGGAGTACCCATGATAGTTTCATGCTTTATGCCCTTTTCTAAATAGCCTGATTTTAGCCATTGTTTTAATATTCTTGCATTCATTGGTATATTTTTAATTAACCAATTATGATCAATATTATCAAAACAACTTCTAATATCCGCATCCAGAATCCATCTCGCAGAGTTTCTTTTTGATAATAAGCATAGACTATATTCAATAGCATCAGCTGCACTTCTCATAGGTCTAAACCCATAGGAGTGATTATCGCCAAGAGTTTCTGCAATTGGTTCTAAAGACATTTTCTGTAAGGCTTGCATTGCACGATCATACATCGTTGGAATTCCCAATGGTCTGCTATTGCCGTCAGCTTTAGGTATATAAATTCTTCTTAATGGTTTAGCTTTATAGCCTTTCCATTGTAATTTATAGACTTGTTCGGCTTTCTGCTTTGTTCCAGACCATGTTTCTCCATCAACTCCTGGCGTCAATTTACCTTTATTTTCAGTAATTTGTTTTACTGCCAGTTGTTTTGCTGATAGTGATTTTGTCAGCATTCGTTGCAACGACCTTACATCTCTCCATCGCTTTTCTTGTAATGCTTTCACAATTCGTGCTTGTGTCTTTTGAACCTGATTTTTAGCATGATTCCAATTTATTGAATTCCATGCTATGATTTCTGGTTGAGTTGCGTTAATAATCTTTTCAGCTATTTCCATCCGTCTTTCTCTTTTCGCAAAAGTTAACAAGTTTATTGTGATTCTACACCTGTTGGAAGTGGGCACTTTTAAAAGTATGAATATACTCCAATATCTCTACCATTACAGTAAAGCATTCGCTTTCCCCAACATCCTTTACCCTTCCTCATTTGCGATGGTTTGAGGGATGGGGCTTACCATGTTCCGCATTTATGTTTATCACATATCACTTAGGTTTATCCTATCCGCCGGTAGCATTTGTTTACGTTAAACCATCATACAAGGCTTAATCCTTACTACGTACCTTTTGGTTATAGCTTATCAGCATCTTTAGCTATTTCAGTTCTCACGACGTTTATAGATATTTGTTTCCTAACCCTATGATATTTAACCTAGCCTCCAACCACATGATGCTTGCAGTTACAATAATTTGTCACCAAAATATTGCTATCTTTCGATAGGGCGTACATTGTTTGAAGAGCTTCATACAAAGTCGTTCCCAGCTATGCATGTCTTCATAGGTTACTAATAGTAAAAAATATTAGGTTGTTTTTTTTCATACAACAAAACATAATTGCGACTTCATGTCGCACGCATAAGATTAAGGGTAGAATCCTAACAAGTAGTACTATATGATTGCCTACGCCAAAAATCTATATAACACTTCAGAGAGAACACCAAGAAACAGACCAAGAGCTAAAGAAGTAATAATGTAGAAATTCTAGCCTTGAAATATGTGAGAAATATAAAATATTGATGGTAAATTAAGACAAACCTTAAATCTGCAATAAAACTGATTACTTACATAGTTCTTAGAAACCGTTGATCTGATAGAAATTAGTTTGTAGGTTACGAGTTCTATTATGACCATGGCAAATATTGAAGTTTAAAAGTCCATAGGTCGTATACATTAATATTTTTTTCTTGCATTATCGGGTAGATCCATACATGCATATAAAAAGAGATGCCTATAAATATATTTTCTACAAAAACCAGTACGAATATATATGCTCAATTAGATAAAATTACTAAAAACAGAATATAAAGAGATAACGACATATATTCAAAAAAATAAATTAAAATAATAACAAATCT
>CAIKLL010000074.1 GCA_903828265.1 uncultured Rickettsiales bacterium | reverse complement strand
TGGTTGGTTTGGAGTAAGCGATATATGTTCTCTCTATCGTAGAGAGTAATTCTGTGGTATTTTGTCATTAGCAACACTGGCTTTGTATTTTTGAATGAATTCAAATATACAGTGTTGCGCTAGATTATTAAACTGGCCATCACCAATGGTTACAAGTTTATTAAATTTTATTCTTGTAAATTAAGTTAATTTATGTTAACAAATACTAAACTTAATCCTAGAAGAGAAATTATGAGTAAAAAAATCAACCTAGAATACCATTCTTCAAAAGAATCACTTTTTATTAACCATATACAAAAATTACAAGATTCCATAACCGAGAGCCACCCTAGAATAGACGGAGATAATTGGGATGATCTCAGTACCTGTATAGATATACTAAAAAATCATGCGCTAAGTGATGAGCTAATTATCAGGTTTACTAAACTTGGGGAATTTTTACAAAATACCGGTGTGATTATCGGTGAATTTTATGATGCATTACTTGGGTTAAATCAGGAACAATTATTAAAAGCCCTAAAAGAGATAAGTAGTTTTAAACACAACTTATCAGACAACGCAAGGGAATATCTATTTGAGCAGATTTTTACAGGTGCAACTGCTAGTAAATTCAACACTGCACAAATGACTGAAATTATTTACAATTTGTCAATTCCGAACTCTAAAATTTGGGCTAAAAAAGCTACTGAATTCATGACGAATTTAAGTAGTTTAAAGGATGAAAATCAACAAAATTATGCCATAATGTGGAATAGATATGTAGAGCCTGAGGAGGTTTTAGAATTCTTTAAAAAAATCAATATTAAAGAATATTTAACTTCTTTAAATGCTTATTCTCAAGCAAGGGTAATTGAAAAAATATTTGAGCTAAAAAATCTTGAAGGAGAGTCGGAGTTATTAAGCAACCTATCGCACGAGATAAACAAATTTTTACCACAGATGGATCCATTTGTTCAAAAAGTATTCATCCGAGAAGTATTTGACCTAAGTAGTACAGAAACCGGAGCTGAACTTGCACGAATATTATTACCCCAAATTTTTAAGCTTTTACCAGATTTAGACAAATCTCTCGAAGAATACCTTCAAGAGCAGAATTATTTTATTACCTCACCTAAAAAGCATGATCCAAATTTTGATATTCTGGCTTCCTCTATGAGAGCAACAGAGGAAATAGTGGGAAAAGCTCTTAAGAAAAAGTTAGTCACTGATGATCAATTCAAAAAACTGCTCTTGCTAACAAAGAACGATTTTTTTATGGGGTTATCATACGATGCAATTTATCCTAGTAAACATATTAATAAGGATATAATAAAGGCATTAATATTAGCAGGGCTCAAAGAAGAAATACAATACTTATTTAAGGCGCCTGGTAAAAAAGAGGAGAATGTTCCTTTTATGGTAACATTGATAAAAGAAATATTTGCACTTTGGCACTCTGAGAAAGAGTTACAAAAGGATGTATTCGATGTTGTGCTAGATTATGTGAGATTTCTACCAAAAACATCTCGGGAAGTACAAAAAACATTTATCGAAGAGTTATTTAATGCAAAGGGTTTAGGATTATGGCATTTCACCGCTTTTTCAAAAGAAAATTATGAATTATTAATAGAGTTGTTACCGAAAGTTGTCGAGGTATTCAGCAGTGAAAAAATAGATAGCGAAATAAAAAGCTTACTACTCAGAAACATATTTAACCTAAAAAACGATGATTATGCACATCTAGGATTACCGCCATTACTCCTAAACTTAACAGATCTGATTGGTACAATGGATAAGGAAATGTTGCTTAAGTTTATTAGTGAAGTAAAAAATTTCACAAGTTACAAGGGGTATGAAATCGGATTAAAAAAGCAAATTTATTTAAAAATAGCTGAATCATTAGCTACAATTAGAGATAAGGAAGCACAAAAATTATTTGTCAAACAGCTTATTGAAACAGTATTATACTCAGAAAATATCAGTATAGTAATAAAAGAAATCTTATCTCACAAAAATAAAATTAGTAAAATAGATTTCATGGAGGGAACAATGAAATTAATGGTTGCATCTCCACATAACGATGAAATTAATGAAATCTGGGTCCAAATTAGTAAGCTATTACCAAGCTTTACTATTGATGAACAACTAATGTTTCTCGCATACTCCTTTGATCTAATAGACATTTTAAAACTTCAGGAATCTTTGTCATTTAAACCTGTTGTATTGGAAATTAAGAAGTTTATTAATAGGATGAATCCAATAAATCAGCTAGAGCTGTTTAACAAATTAAAATCAATGGACATATCCAAAATAATATTTTCACAAGCCCTTAACCTTTCTGATTCAATAAATGTCCATAATTATTTGGAAGAACAAGCCCAGGAATGGTTGATAGGACAGGTTAAAGAAAAAACAATAGATTTTAATTTTACACAGGTATTGGCTTCACAAGAATCCAGCTTCATACAAAAATTTATCTCTAAATTATTTACCTGAGAAAATTCAATTAGTTTATTAATGACCGCATTACCTTATATGCATTTCTTTATAAACTTTTCTAATGAAGGGCCTCAGCGTACTTTTTTAATAGAAACATTTTCTAGGCTTCCATCTTATGGAAAAGATTCCACTTTAGGGACGGTTTTAGAAAAATTGCTAGAATTAAGACCTTTTTTCTTTAGTGACGACATAAGTCCAAAAAATCACAAATACGTTGACAAATTTAAAATCTTTGTATTGTATGAGACAGGAGCTATATCCGACGAACTATATCAAACAATTATCAATCAATTAGGTGGAAAAGACAAATTTTTTGATCCGAGTTTAAAAAAATCAGTGATTTCAGAAGATATTGATCCTGTAGTTAAAAAATTATTCGATAAAGCAGTTTATTCCAAAGATATTGAAGGTCGTTTACTTGATATTGCTTTAACCTTAGATTCATTAATCAAAAAAGACACAAGCGGCTTAATGAGAACAATACTGGAAACAGCTGATTTACCAGGTAAATTTTTAATGCATAATGACTTATATAGTACCGAACCTAATACCTGGCTTGGAGGCAAATATTTTTACACCACTAAGGATATAACTATATATTCCATGGAACATAGAAGCGACATAGAAGTAGCCGGAACAATAATACATGAATTAACCCACAAACTATTAATCTTTATCTTCAGAAACAGCAGTAATCCTTATTATTATGGTGATAGATTATCATTGGAGAAATCATCTTCTCTGGCTCAGATATTAAAAGAATTTGAATCGTTTTCGCAGAATCACTCTCTCTTTTCTTCTTATAATAAAGATCAATGGAGCATAGAAGTTATTTCACATCTTTTTCAGGATTTAGCTATGCAGATATTGACTGAAGAAGCTTCTGATTCTGTATTAGTATTATCGGAAAAACTGAAAAATTGGGTAGAATCTTACTTAAAACCTTCACTTCAGGATTTCGATTCTACTTATGAGGTTTTAGGTAGCAAAATATTAACTGAGTACAGTTCTCAACAAGTGATTTTCAAGTGCTGGTCTCAAGAAAGAATTAATAAAGAGTTGGAAAAAATATCTAACATTCAAAAGATTGCTGATACAGAATCTCCTGACAGTTTTGATATTACCGGGACTATACTCGGTTACCTAGAACAATCGGAAGAAACTACACTTGAAGTGGCTGGTGAAAGCTAAAAATTAAGTGCCTGGGCATAGCTACCGGTGATTTAACCGGTAGCTATAGTTTAAGGATTAAATTTCAGAGAACTAATGTAATTGGGTGTGAAGCCATCTTTTTCCCTGATCTGATAAATGTGGCATGATTTTGTTCTCTATTAATTTATAATAGCTAGTAAGATAATTTAACTCATCTCTGCTAAGCAAATCCTTATCTATCAGATTTTTCTCGTAAGGGACTAAAGTTAACATCGCAAATTCTAGAAAGTTATCGTTAGTTGTTTCCTTAACATACATCATATTTTCTATTCTAATGCCAAATTCACCTGGCTGATAAAAACCCGGTTCATTTGAGATAACCATACCTGCTGCTAACTTTGTACCATGGCTAGTTAAACTGATATTTTGCGGTCCTTCATGTACACTTAAGAAACTACCGACTCCATGACCGGTACCATGTGGATAATCATCTCCATCTTGCCATAAAAATTGCCTGGCCAGGATGTCAAGATTTGCACCTGTTACCGATTCCTTTGGAAATTTTACCATAGCAAGGTTTAAGTGACCTTTTAATATTTTAGTATAATATTGCCGATGTTGCTGCTCAAGCCTACCGATAACTGCTACCCTAGTGATATCTGTTGTCGCTCCAAAGTATTGCCCCCCAGAATCAATTAATAGTAAACCGTCACCCGCAATTTTCTTTGCAGAATTTTGACTGGCTCTATAATGAATAATAGCTCCATTTTCCTTAAACCCTATAATTGCCGGAAAACTGTCAGTTACATAATTATAACCTTTACTTCGAAAATCCTGAAGTTTAAGCCCAAGATCATATTCGGAGTAGTTACTTAAATCGTTATTTGCCAAAAAAGATAAAAATTCAACGACAGCTACGCCGTCTTGAACGTGAGCTTCTATCATTTTAGCAATTTCTACGGAATTTTTGCAGGATTTCCATAAAACACAGGGATTCACTACATTTTGATGTTCCTTTTGTTTTATTATATCCGAGATATATTTGGAACATAAACTATCATCAAATAATATTTTTCCCTGTTGCTCTTGAATTATTTGAACAAACGCAGTTTCGGGCATAATAGTAATCCCCTTTAAATCGCCTTGGATGCGAGTAATATCCGTAAATAAATAAACATTTTCTTTGGTAACACAGCCATTTGCTAGCAATAGTGGCGAGAATTCTATATCTGCCGCTCTGATATTAAATAACCAGCACAATATTTCTGGATTAGTTATTACTAAAGCTTCTCCACTATGGGTATCTAAAAAATTGCAGCATTTGGCAATTTTTTCTGCTCTTTCCTCTCCTGCAAAACTAATATTATAATCATAAATTTTAGAATTTGGTTTTGGCGGTCTTTCTGTCCATATTTTATCAATTAGGTTTCCTCCTACTGCTTTTAAATTAAGCTTTTTAAAAGGTAGAAGCGCATTACTTGTAAAAATTTCCGGATCATAACCTATTATATCACCTGGCCTTGCGTAATTGTGCCATGGAAAATCAATAAGTTGTTTTTGATCAAAAATTTGAAAGAAATCTTTATCTAGCTCTTTGGCGCATTGGGTTAAATATCTACCGTCTGTAAAAAATAAAACGGTACCCTCAAGAATAATTGCTAGACCGTTTGATCCACTAAAACCAGTTAAATATTCTAGCCTTTTGGTATAAGCGGGAGGATATTCAGATAAATATTCATCTTTAGTAGAAATAATATAACCATTAATTTGATTTTCTGGGAATAACAACCTTAACTCATGCAATTTCGTTTTGGTTACATTAATCATATTACCTCCTTAATTATCTCTAACCATTCCTTCTCAGAAATAATTTTAATACCAAGTTCTTCGGCTTTTTTTAATTTGCTTCCGGCTTTTTCCCCGGCAATAACTAAATCGGTATTAGCAGAAACACTACTGACAATTTTTGCCCCTAATTTTTCTGCTCTTGCTTTAGCTTCGTTCCTGGAAATAGAATTTAAAGTACCGGTAAAAATCACGTTCAACCCAGTAATTGAAGAAGAGATTGTATTATTCTCATAATCCTCAATTTCAAGAATTGAAACCAGCTGATTAATAGTATCAACGTTCTGCTTACAAGAAAAAAAGTTTCTTATATCATTAACCGTTTTATCAGCAAATCCTTCTAAACTTCTTAGCTGATAATATTTCTCCTCATCTCCTTCTGTAAGCAGCAGCATAAAATTGATAAAGTTTTTTACGGTTCCAAATTCTTTCGCCAATATTTTAGCATTAGATTGACCAATCTGCCTTATACCTAAAGAATAGATAAACCTCTCTAGTGTCGTACGCTTAGCATCCCTAATACTATTAAACAAATTCTCTACCGATTTAGCTCCCCAACCGCTCATATTTTCAAGCTTTGTAAGACTTTGGGTATTTTTAGCTTCAAGAAAAAATATATCAATCGGGTTGTTAATTAACCCTACACTCTGGAGAAATTCTATCTGTCTTGTCCCAAGGCCATCAATATCAAGAGCATCTTTGCTTGCAAAATGGATAATTGACCGTACTAGCTGTGTAGGGCAACTTAGCCCATTGTCACAGCGGATTATGACATCATCCGGTAGGATATGGAGAAGAGAATTACATGACGGGCAATTAGTCGGCACAGAAATTATTTTTTCCAAGCCGTTACGTTTTGATAAATTTACTTCATTTACTTTAGGGATAACATCCCCAGCTCTATGTAATAAAACTGTATCACCGATTCTTATATCTAACCGTTTTATTTCTGCAAAATTATGCAAAGTGGCCCGGGCTACAGTAACCCCGCCAATTTTTATAGGTTCTAATTCTGCAACTGGCGTTAAGACCCCTGTTCTCCCTACTTGCACGATAACCCCCAATAATTTTGTTTCAGCAATTACTGCTGGGAATTTATGAGCTATAGCAAACCTAGGGCTGCGGGCAATAAATCCTAATCGCTGTTGTAATTCAAAACTATTAACTTTATATACTACCCCGTCAATTTCATATGCGAGAGTATTTCTTATTACTAGAAGGTTTTCATAAAAAGCTTTTAATTCCTCAAGTGAATTCACCAATTTACCAATTTTATTTGTTTGGAACCCAAAGCTAGCCAAAGCTAATAGCAGTTTTTCTTGGGTACCCGCAAACTTCATGCTTGAATGGCCAAGACCATAAGTAAAATATTTCAGAGGTCGTAAGCGAGTTATACTTGGGTCTAGCTGGCGCAGGGAACCTGAAGCTGAATTTCTTGGGTTGGCAAAAATCTGTTTTCCTTGCAGTTCCTGTTGCTGATTAAGCTTTATAAAATCTTCTTTCTCAATAAATATTTCTCCTCTAACTTCTAGAAATTCTGGAGCATTAGTAATTATACGAGGGAAATTTTTAATAGTCTTAATATTAGCGGTAATATCTTCTCCAATATATCCATCACCTCTAGTGGCTCCGGTCATAAGTTTACCGTTTATGTAGGTAGCAGAAAAAGAAACTCCGTCAATTTTTGGTTCGCAATATATTTCAGGAAAATCATCTGTGCGTAAGAACCTTTTGGTTCGATCAATAAAATCAGCAATATCTTTAATCTCAAAACCATTAGCTAAAGATAGCATCGGTGTTTTATGCTCATGCTTTTCAAATTTATCTAGAATGTGACTTCCGACGTTTTGAGTCGGGCTATCTTCTGTTAAATACTGAGGAAATTTTTCTTCCAAATTTTTAAGAGTAAAAAACAACTGGTCATATTCCGCATCTGAAATTTTAGGAGAATTTTCTTGATAGTAAGCAATATTATACTCTTTTATTTCTTCTGATAACTTCTTAATAAGTTCTTTAGCTTGTTCTGCGGTAACCCTTTGGATATCCATTTTTGTCCTCTTAAGGCTAATATATAGATCAGTTTTAGCAAAATCTTCAGTAGTTGCAAGGGTTATGTGTCCCGTGCACTAAAATCCTCTTTTATTTGATGAACAGGACTACCTCAAATTACAAGTATGTATAGCTGTTGCATAATAACATCACTTTATCGGCATATTGCTATGGTTAATATAACCTAATGTTCTCTTTAAGTTCAGTTACGTTTAAATAGGTAATTTAAATAACAACCTATTTAATTATCTAGGAACAGTAATGAATTGGAATAATATTGAAGAAATAGCTAAAAATTTAGAAGAAACTTATTCAGAAGAAGAAATCCCTAATGAAAATGATTTGGCTTATTTAAAAGAAATGGTAATATCTTTAAACGATTTTGAAGACCATGACGTTGAAGTTGATGATGACCATCTAAAGCGGATTATGGAATACTGGCTTGAGCTTAGAGGTTAAGTACCCTAGTTACTACCTAGATTTACTTTCTTTTATTTTCTTGTATAAAAAATTTTTTAAGATATAACCTTATCTATTTTTATATTTTGTTTTATTAAGTACGGGGTCGTAGCTCAGCAGGATAGAGCAAGTGATTCCTAATCACTAGGTCGGAGGTTCGAATCCTCTCGATCCCACCAATATATACTTCGTTTCCTACCTAATTTTAGCTCTGCCCTAGTACATTTGATTTTAACCGCAAATATCCAATGTTCTTGAAAAAGAAGTAAAATGCGATGCTGTGGAAAATAGATAATATATAGCAAATTACCACGGGCATATACTTGCTATATATGCTTCTCTGTTAAGACCTGATGTAATAACAAAGACTAATAAATCTTACATAACCTTATCAAAAAGAGAGAAAAAGCTACATATTTACTTAAATTAGGAATTAAAAACAAGATGTTACAGCTAATAAAAGATTGGTTAAACAACTCTCTTAGAACCGTATCTTTTTTTAAGAAGAGAAAAGAGGAGAAAAATACCTTTGATCTCTCTCCTCTTAGAATATAGTTTAGAATAAAAGTTTTAACTTTAATGTACCCTGATGTCCAACGTATTTTTTCTTCAGATGGCAGTTATAGCTTGCCTCTACTTCAGTATTGTTACGTTTTACAAG
>CAIKLL010000073.1 GCA_903828265.1 uncultured Rickettsiales bacterium | reverse complement strand
TCCCTCTTCCTTTCGAATTTAGGTAAGGCATTCGCCTCAAGGTCAACTTCTCTGAACCTTGCTTAGCTTTGCTAAGTATTTCTTAACGCGCTACCATGGCGCACCAGTTCCGCTATTTCTTCACGAAGCAATTCAATAGAGGTTTTAGTGGATTTTAAATGAGCAGCTACTAATTCGTTAAAATCTATAGTACAATTCTTCTTGATATAATTTTCGATCTCTTCTTTCTGTTTTCTTACTTGCTTTCCCATATCCTCCAGCTTATTTAAAGCGAAAACTATAGAATCCTGTAGTTTATGTACTTTCTGTTCCATTAGAATATCCTCTTATATTTCCTTCAGCGATTGTATTTTTTAACAATAATCTGATAAGCTTATTAATAGCGTTCTGATGCTCTAAATTATTAAGGAGCATAACATTACGGATAACCTCCCGACGCATTTGCTCCCGGTCTATTGGTATCTGATATGTAACTTCGGTTTCTAGTCCCTCATAAAAATAAGATACTTTCTCCCCAAGTGCCTTAGAGAGTAAAATTAGCCTTCCTATTGAAACTCTATTTTTTCCTTTTTCGTACTTGGAAAGCTGCTGACCGGTTATACCGACAGCTTCTGAGAGTTGCTTACGTGAGAAACCTTTTGATAACCTTAAAGAAGCTATTTTACTACCGATAAATTTATCTATTTCTGTTATATAATCGTTTCTTCGTGCCATTATTGCCTCCTTGTTAAATATATATTCAAGTACTTGGAATCTATTACAGTAACTATCCCAAAAAACAGTAATGACATTTGCCCTGTGGTGGGGTACCGATATTTGGATTCTTATATTTAATTATATATCATGTTTTTACTAATTCGCCCTATAATACCGTAATAATCACTACCGTATTTATTATGGTAGTGATATAATTGAACTTTGTACTCGATAAACAACTTAAAATAAGTAGACGTATTAAAAAGTTAAGAAATATTATTACGAAATTGTAATTTTAAGTATAAAATTCCTAAAAAAGTGTTTTATACTCAAGATACCTTAATTAAGGGTTTTTATTGGAAACTCAGGCTTTTTATTTCAAGAATTAGCTGCAGATATTATGGATATGTTTAAATAATTATGGTATAACTTGAACCCAGATTTATTACAAAAATATTAATTCGCATATTATACTTATGCCTAAGTTTAAGCAATATCAAACCCCTCTAGAAAATAAAATAATCATCTCGAAGCAGAATGATCTGAAATCTGAATTTTCGTCCATAACAAATATACCTGGATTTGTTATTGCTAAAGATGTTCATTCCAGATATTCGGTCATTAGCAAAGATTACGCCTTATTACTTGGCTGGAAGAGCCCGGATCAATGTATTGATTTAACAGATTTCGACATACCTTGTGAAGCGGTAAAGGCAGCAGAGCAATTTAGAACTCTTGATCAAAAAGTGGTAGATACTGCAAAGGCCGTACTAAGCGTATACATTTGCAATTATTCATCCGGTTGGAAAACCTTAATTAGCAATAAGACCCCTATACAGCAGGAAAATGGGAATGTTGCCGGAATATATGGCCAGGTCATGGACATATCAAATACCAATATGTTTAATTGGTATTTGGCTTTAAATCAAAAGGATCAGAAATTTATAAATACTAAAAATAAACCGGCAATTTATATTTTAAATCAAGAGCATTCCCCTCTCCCATTAAGTAAACAACAACAAGCATGCGTATTCTTATTGCTGTGCGGCAAATCCATGAAAGAAATTGCTAAAATTTTAAATTTGTCGGTACGGACTGTAGAATCCTATTTTATGATAATCAAGCTAAAACTAGGATGTAATAATAAATCTCAAATCATAGAAAAAGCAATTAATAGCGGGTTTCTATATTATATTCCAGAAGATATAATTTCTATGGAAATGCATTAGGTATTTATGAGAAAAATTATTATCACCTGTATGGTAGGTAACGCATTAGAGTGGTACGATTTTATCTTATACGCTCAATTTGCTTACATACTTAAAGAAAAGTTTTTTCCAGATAGTTATATTAATGAAATACTGACTTTTGCAATATTTGCTGCTGGATTTATTGTTAGACCAGTTGGAGGAATTATTTTTGGAAACATCGGCGACCGATTTGGTAGGCGAATTTCTTTAGCTATTGGCATACTAACAATGGTAGTACCCACTACTATAATCGGGTTATTACCAAGTTACGATTCCATCGGTCTAGCTGCTCCTATAATTTTAACTATAGCACGATTGGCACAAGGATTTTCATTAGGTGGAGAATTCAGCGGTTGTGTAATTTACCTCACAGAACATTCTCCAGCAAATAAAAGAGGTTTAGTCGGCAGTATTGTATATATTAGCCAATGTCTAGGAATGTTGTTTGGGTTAATAGTTGCCTACTTACTTAGTTTCCTTTTATCAAAAGAAGATTTATGGTCATTTGGCTGGCGCTTGCCTTTTATTAGTAGTTTTTTTATCGGTATGATAGGGTTGTACATAAGAAATAGCCTATCGGAAACTCCATTATACACTAAAATAAGGGATCGGGGATTAACTACAGCATCTCCTTTAAAAGAAATACTGCTAAATCATAAAAAGAAGATTTTTCTAGCAATTGGTCTTTATATTAATGTTACAGCTCCTTTTTACGCCGCAACGATCTTTATTCAAAATTATATGATAAACCTTGGTTACAGCCAGAGCGAAAGTTCGATTTCAGGCGCCCTGACTCTAATAATCTTAATGATCTCTTTTCCGGTAGCAGCATTCATCTCAGATAAAATTGGACGCAAACCTGTAATTTTTTATAGCTGTTTAGGACTTATAATTCTTACATATCCGATTTTCCTCATGATAAACGAATCTTATTACCTTGCAATAACTGCGCAAGTTTTATTTGCTATTATAGTGGCATTTCATATGGGAGCAATTCCGACAATTCTAGTAGAACTTTTTCCAACTAGAATTCGTTTTACAGGGGTAGCATTATCATGTAACCTAAGCGCCGCTATATTTGGAGGTACAGTGCCTATGATTGGTACATGGTTATATCAAATCACGGGAGACAGGTTAGTCATGTCTTATTATTTAACTTTTCTAGCCGTTCTGGCTATGTTCATAATGTATTTTTATAAGGAGACATATGATAATATATTATAACTATTATATTTTTATTTAATTTTATACCCCAAAATCAGCCCTTATCTTTTGCTTCAAGCGGGTGAAACTCTTTTAATGTTTTTTTCAAATGAGAAGCTTGTATATGCATGTATATCTGGGTGGTACTAATATCACTATGCCCGAGTAATTCTTGAATAACTCTTAAGTCTGCACCATTCTCAAGTAAGTGGGTAGCAAAACTATGGCGAAGAATATGAGGAGAAATACTATCAGGATCAAGCCCTGAGTTCAAACTTGCTTTTTTTAACAACAATGCAAAATTCTGCCTTGTCATATGCCCCCGAGTTGAATGACTAGGAAAAAAATAGCTATTTGATTTCGAATTTTTGCTAAGGCAAAAACTATTGCGAATTTTCAAATATTTTTCTAAAGCATTCTTTGCTTGATCATTAATAATTATAACCCTTTCCTTTGAACCTTTCCCTTTAATTAAAAAGCTCTTTCTAATTGTAGAGCAATTATTCCCGCTAGTAATATCAATCATTTTCAAGCCGACAAGTTCACTAACACGCATACCGCTAGCATATAATAAATGGATCATTGCGTTTAATCTAATCCCGTCAGGAGTACTATCCTGCTTACAATATTCAAGTAATGCTTTTATATTATCAATTGATAAAAATTTAGGTAATTTAGAATTATAACGAGGTAAATCCACTACCAAAACAGGGTTATAATCTGTATAATTCTCACTTACTAAAAATATAAAATAGCTTTTTAAAGTTGAAATTTTACGATTTATCGACCTAGGAGATATTCCAGATTTAGCCAGTTCTAAAATGAATCTATTAATATCAGAGTCTTTTACTTCCAATTCCGTTAATCGGTTTTTAGTTAAAAACTCCTGAAAGTCTTTTAAGTCACGTTTGTAACTGAGCACCGAATTTTTGGCAATCCCCCTCTCAGCAAGCATCATCTCTAAAAACTGTTCGATAAACTTCATATATCAGGGTTTTTTGGAGGCCAAGGCCGGAATCGAACCGGCGAATAGAGGATTTGCAGTCCACGGCATTACCACTTTGCTACTTGGCCATTTTCAAAGATATGTTAAAGCTGCTTCCAAGTTCTAGCTAATTTCAGCATAAAAAGCAATAATATTTTCAAGGATAGCGTACTTAACTAATCTTGTTTACTCGTTGCGCATGACGGCCGCTTTCAAATTCAGTAGTTAAAAATTTATTTATAATACGGAAAACAACCTCCTCTTCCGTGATTTTACT
Source organism: uncultured Rickettsiales bacterium (assembly GCA_903828265.1). GTDB lineage: Bacteria > Pseudomonadota > Alphaproteobacteria > Rickettsiales > Rickettsiaceae > Megaera. The sequence goes on along the minus strand of CAIKLL010000073.1, from coordinate 3,380 downwards.
ACCAAGAACTAGCACATTCGCATTATTATGTGATCGTGATCGCTCTGCCATAAATTCATTTAAACATAAAGCAGCTCTCACCGAAGAACTACGATTGGCTGCAATTGACATACCAATGCCTGTTCCACAAATTAATATTCCTTGCTTTATATTACCTTCAATAATCTCCTCAACAACTTTTTTTGCATAATCTGGATAATCAACCCTGTCTGTATTATAGGACCCTAGATCAATAATACTTTTTTTCTTCTTTTGGTAAGTTATTAAATGGCGGTTTGCCGGATTATTTGAATATATTTCATAACCAGCATGAGTTAAAAATTCTAGAATTTTTAACTTCAAATCAAACCCTGCATGATCATTTGCAATTGCTAGATCATAATTTCGCATAAAAATATCCTTTTTATAGAAAATAATTAGTATTTATTATATAATACTGGCGAGTTAATAAATAATAAATTTTAAACCGTAGGCACAAGTTAAATGAAAAATTATAGTTTTTACATATTACTATATTTAGCTGTTACCACTTTATCTGGTTGTGCGGTAACAAAACAACAGGCTCCCATAGAATACCATCATGGTAGTTCAAATTTAGGAGATTCCAAGAGCTTAAACGAAAACACCGTAACTGTTGTTAGCAATTATGGAGAAATAATATCAAGTAGATCTGAAGTAGAAGAACTTCAAGAAGTTATAAAACCTAATCTGGATGACGAAAATTATATAGTACCAGAAAGCAAACCAGTAGAGCTAAATTATAAAATAATTGAGCACCACGTAAAAGAAGAGGAAACTATACAAGAAATAGCTGCTAATTATCAACAAACTGTAAATGAAATTGCAGAAATTAATGATTTATCACCCCCTTATAATTTAGAAGAATTTCAGATACTAAAAATAAAGGTGCCAAAAGATTTTATTCAAAAACCTATAGTAACTATTAAATCAAAAGAAATACCGGCAAAACAACTACCAGAAGCTGCAGATTACATTCCTCCTGTTACAGGTACTGTTATAGCAAAATTTGGTCAAAAAACAGAGCATGGAACAAATAAAGGAATCAATATTTCTGCCGATGAAGGAACAAAAGTCGTAGCCTCTGCATCCGGTAAGGTAATTTACGCAGACTACGATGCTACTTTCGGTAATTTAGTTATCATAAAACTGGATAATAAAAATATAGTGCTTTCTTATGCTCACCTTGCAAGTTTAATAGTAGCGAAAGGAGCTACTCTCAAACAAGGAGATATAGTCGGTTATGTAGGTCATACCGGCAAAGTAAAACAACCACAACTGCATTTTGCTATAAGAGAAGGGAAGAACGCAGTGGACCCATTAAAATTTGTGAATTATTAGTATAAGATATAATAAACCATATTTTAAATTTACTTGGAACATAGAGCACACACTTATTATCTAAATATTATATTTCAAATAATAAATTATTAGGTAAGATAATTACCTAAGTTATAGAATATAAAATACAATTTAAATTAAAAATTACCTAAATAATGTCAAACTTAATTAATATGGTTCTTTTAGTTACGGCTGGTCTCGTTTTAGTTTTAATATATTTAAGACTAAAAAAAGGAAAAGAACCAAAAATTAAAAAAGTGGTTGTAGTAGACCCGGAAGCCCAACAGCTATATGCCTCCCAGAAACATAAGCCCGATGAAGAAAAAACTCTTACGATACAGGAAAAAATTGAGTTGTCATGGCAATTTCTGGTAAATATTAAAAATCAGGTACTAGAAAAATTTTCACAAACAGACCAAGAAAAAGTAATGAGAGCCGGCACTATACTTGTTGAACATGGCATGAAATATCAACATGATGTTGAGCTAGAGATAAGAGTTCGACAAGAATCAAAAGCTAAGTCTGTTACCAAATCTAAAGAACAGGAACAATCAATGTCTCGATAATCTAGCTAAGATTAAATTAAGGGAAAATTTTAACTTCACAAAGCCTTAAAATAGCTCGATTATTACTTTCTACGGAGATTATTTTTTTGAAGACAATTCATAAGAAAAAAGCTAGAATGCCCATAGTTAGCTCGTAGGACTTACCATTAAGAACGATAAAATGACTATGCAAACGGATAAGTAACAGGTCGCAATACTAAAAGGACCAACTTACTCTAAATAAAACCCACGCAAAATCTGACAAGGTTTACAAAAGTACTAACCCTGGCTAGCTTTAAACAATCTCTGTTTTGTTTTATCCCAGCTATACTGAGTATTAACAGTTTTAACCTCGGTAGTTAGGATATCACCATTCGGTAATTGTGCTACATCTAGACCATTCTTGAGGGAGTCAACAATAAGAGGTGTTGTTTTACAAATATAGTTAATATCAGAAAAGATATCGTCTTTGCTCTGAGTCTTTACATGTAAATCATTTTTTTCCAGAATATCAGACATATGTAACAATTAATAATTAAATTAAGAAAAACTAATAATTTAACTATACCATCTTTTAGAGAAAGCATCAAGAATCCTTTTAAAGAAGTATTTCTACAAATTGTCCTACCTTAAAATTCAAAAACAATCTATAATCAAAGGGTTATAAATTAAGCACGTAGAGGCCAAAACCTTAATTTTTTTATGGACAATAATATAAACTCAGTAGTTCCGCTCAAGGAAGTATTTAAAAAGATTTGTTATTTTCTTTTAAGTCAGCATAAATGGAAAGTAGTCTCTTTAATAACAATAATTTTCATTTCAGGAATAACTACCTCTGTTGACAGTATTTTACTTCAAAAACTTACCGATCAAATAGAGCAATATTCAAATAATAATCTCCAGGAATCTAATTTAGCGATAATACTTCTCAAATGGATATTAATATACGCTTTATGGTGGGAAGCACTAAACATTACTTGGCTTATCTATAACTACATATATCTAAAAACGTTACCTAAAATCAAATCCCAAGTTATTAATGAATTATATGATCATATTCAATACCACAGCTATAGTTTTTTTCAGGGTAAATTAGCCGGAGAGATAACAAATCGAATTACTGAAGCTTCAAGATCATTGGAAATGATTTTTACTCATTTAAATGAGGATATTCTGAGAAAATTTTCAGTTATTATTTTTGCTCTTATAACTATGTATATAGTACATTACGCTATAGCACTTATATTTTTAACTTGGCTAATAATATTTGTCAGTACAAGCTTATATTTTGCCAAAAATATTCATCACTATTCAGCAATATATAGCAATAACAAGGGGCCAGTTTAATAATCTAGCGCAACACTGTATATTTGAATTCATTCAAAAATACAAAGCCAGTGTTGCTAATGACAAAATACCACAGAATTACTCTCTACGATAGAGAGAACATATATCGCTTACTCCAAACCAACCATA
>CAIKLL010000072.1 GCA_903828265.1 uncultured Rickettsiales bacterium | reverse complement strand
TATTTTTTAAAACTAAAGGTTTAATTATTTTTTAAAATAATATCATAAGTAAACACTAATCGTAAGATTTTATTAACCTTGCTTTATATCTCTTAAGCTTTGTATGGAAAAGAAAAAAGCGCTAGAGGTGACTTAGTCTAAGGTTAATGACTAAAAACGATAATTGTTATTACCGGTCATTGGCACAAACATTACTGGTAGTAACTCTTTCTGGATAATATTATCATTAACATCAATTTTAGTAATTAATACTAGAGTTTGTTCATGGTTATTGTGCTTGAGCGGTAAGATCATTTTCCCGCCTACTTTTAGCTGCTTAATTAAAGAGCTTGGGACATCTGACCCTGCAGCAGTAACGATTATAGAATCAAAAGGGGAATTTTCAGGCCAGCCTTGGTGTCCGTCTCCTACCTTAATATGGATATTGTTATATAATTGTTTTCGAAACACTTCCCTGGCATGATTAGCTAATTCCTTAATTATTTCAATAGTGTAAACTTCACGGTAAATCCTACTTAATATAGCTGCTTGATAACCTGAGCCGGTGCCGATTTCTAAAACCCTATGTTCTGCTTGCACACTAAGGGCCTCGGTCATAAATGCTACAATATAAGGCTGAGAAATAGTTTGATCATAACCGATAGGTAAAGGATTATCGTTGTAGGCCTGATCTTTAAGTTCTTCGAGGACAAAAACCTCTCTTGGTACAGTCTGCATTGCATTTAGTACCAAGGGGTCTTCAATGCCCCTTTCTTTTAATTGGTTATTTACCATTAATAACCTTTTAAAATAAAAATCTTCGTCCTTTATTATAATATTTACCTTTTTTTAGATTATTGTACTTATATTTTACCCAATTTCTTGCTTTACTGTTACTTGTTAAATTGGATTTTCCCAAGCAACAACAATAGAATAGTTCCTGCTATACCGATAGCTATGTAAATTGAACGTATAATAACCGGCTTGGTACCAAAGAGATATAAGACTAGGTCGAAATTCCATATACCTATTAATCCCCAATTGATTGCTCCAATTGCTGATATTACTAAAAGCAATAATAGTAATAAGTTAAATTCTGGTTTACTTTGTTCCATATAAATACCTTAAAATTTGTTTGGATAAGAGGTTAAGCAAAAAATAATTTAATTTCTTTTCGTGCGACTTTGTTTGTTTGTAAGGATAGCTCGTTATTTTTTTTAAGCACGGTAATACGTAAAACCGAATCTATAAAAGAAGTGTTAAGTTCACATTCATTAATATTTATGCTAGGGGTTATGGAGCGCTGGATTGCTCTTTTATAATTCTGCGTTATTATATCCATAATTCCTTGCTTTTCATTATCAAGAAGTGAATTTTCATTTCTATATACGCCTTTTTCTGTATTTTGCTTATAAGCTTTCGGTATTTCCATTTGAAAATAATAAGCCTGATCTGTTTCTGCTACGTCAATTTGCGGTAATGGCATTCTGCTTCTATCTCGGTTAGAATTTTCAGTAACTGAAAATAAATATTTCTTCAAGAAATCCTCGAAAGAATGCTCCAAAAAACCTTCTAAATTAGAAAATGTTTTATTATTCCTTAGAAACTCAGATTTTAAGCTTATGCCTGGCAAGTTCTGTAGCATAATAACCTCTTATTTTATAATTATTAATATTTCTAAGTAGATAGATTATTATTAAATGATAAAAT
>CAIKLL010000071.1 GCA_903828265.1 uncultured Rickettsiales bacterium | reverse complement strand
CGATATAGAACAGAGAATGAATAATCAGCCCAGAAAATGCCTTGGTTACAGAACACCTACCGAGGTCTTTCATAATCGCAAATTGCAGTATGTTGCGCTAGATTATTGAATTCGCCTTTAGTTAATATTTTACAAGGAACTGCTTTATTTATTGGTACAGATTTTTATCTGTAATAAATTATGGCCGGTTGAGTTCAAGGAAAAATATATTGGTTTTATATATACTCTCTCAGTCTTTATAGGGTTATCATTTGTCAGTAGTTTCTTAGCGTTAATCAGTAAATTTTCAGAAATTTCATTAGTAATTTTCATATTAAATCTTACTATAATAGGTATATTAATGAGCTGGCAGATTACGCTAATAATGATCGTATTAGGTGTATTATTATCTTTGATGTGTTACGAATTTTATATAGGAGAGACACCTGAGCTCGTTTCAGAACTTTATACCCTTAAACTAAAAGTTATTTATATATTATTTATGGTAGGAGGTTTCCTAATTACATTTTTGAAACCAAAACAAGAGGAATATAATTTAATTGAGGAAAAATCTGATTATTTTGAACATAAAGCCGATGACCAAAAAAATGAATTAGTTAAATTACAGGAATTTAAAAATGAGCTTTTACAAAACATCGAACATGAGATGCGTACCCCAATTACTGGTATTACTAGCCTCGGGCAGGTTTTATGGGATAACTACGATAAATTTAATGAGGAACAAAGGCGTAATGCAACTAGAGATATTGCTCAAAGTTCTGAAAGATTAACGAGTTTGGTAAACAATCTAATTGATTTATCAAAGCTTCGAAATCTAGATTACAATTTAAATAAGTCTAAAATCAATTTAAGTGAATTAGTCCTTAAAAGACTAGAAATATGTCAAAAATTGTACATGAACGAAAAAAATAGAGAGGATTTAAATTTTGAGGTAGAAGTAGAAGATAAATTGACCGCTTTCTGTGATGAACACTATATTACCCGCACTATTGATAATATTATAATTAATGCTATTCAATATTGCCCTAAAGGGCAGATAACAGTTAAACTTCATAAAAACTCAGGAGAAGAGATAGAATTTAGTGTAAAAGATGAAGGAATAGGAATACCAGAAGAAGAATTATATGAAGTTTTTGGGGCTTTTATAGTTAGTTCAAGAACTAAAACACCAGCCGGGGGAAGAGGGATAGGGCTTGCTTTATGTAAAAAAGTTATTAAAGCCCATAACGGTGAAATATGGGCTAAACAAAACCCTGATAAGGGTACGATTTTTACGTTTACTTTACCTCGGAATAATAAGGATTAGTTAAAAGTAACTAGGAGCGAAAAGAAAACATTATAAATCTTAAACTAGCTAGGTATTCTACTTATCATATTAAGGGGGACTTTGTATAATTTGCTTTAACGATAAAGCTCTCTACTAATATATCTTTAAATCTCTTAATTCAATATTTTCTAAACTTGCGGGATAATTAGACGACAGTTAGTATTGATCTCTTGAATACTAATTGTTATACTAGCCCGCAAAATCATTATAAGGAAAAAGTAATAATTTCATGAAAGTTATTTTAAGAGCAATTTGCTTAGTATGCCTAGGTTTGGGAATTTTAACTACTCATTCTGTTTTTGCAGCTAAGAAAAAACAGAATGTTAAAAAACTGGAAAATGTAAAAGAAGAAAACCTAGTAGTAGAAGATATAAATATTACCCGTTATCCTGGGTCTACAGCTATCTCTCTCAAAGCAAAGCAAGTAATAATTATAGATTATTCTACTGGTAAGGTTTTGCTCGAAAAAAATGCTCATGAGCAAATGGCTCCTTCCTCTATGACAAAAATGATGACTTCTTATATTATTGAGGAGAAGATTAAAAAAGGAGAAGTATCTTTAGATTCTACGTTTTTAGTAAGTGAAAAAGCGTGGAGAATTGGTGGATCAAAGTCATTTATGTCGCTTGGTGAGGAAGTAAGGCTTGAGGATATTTTACGCGGGATTATAATTCAATCTGGTAATGATGCTTGCGTTGTAGCAGCTGAAGGATTACATGGAAGTGAGGAAGAGTTTGTAGAAGTTATGAATTCTAAGGCTCAAGAAATAGGTATGAAAAACACTCATTTTACTAATTCTAATGGTTGGCCTGCAGAAAACCATTATAGTACCGCTTATGATTTAGCCCTTCTTGGTGCATGGTTAATAAAAACACACCCTGAGTTTTATCCTATATATAGTGAAAAGAATTTTACTTTTGGTAAAGATCAAAAAGGTAATGCTATTACTCAAGGAAATCGTAATCCTTTATTATATAAAGATTTAGGGTGCGACGGTATTAAGACAGGTTATACTGATGAAGGAGGATATGGTATAGTTGCCTCCTTTATCGATAAAGATAGGCGTTACATAATGGTTATTAATGGGCTTAATTCGATGAAAGAAAGGGCTGAGGAGTCTGCCAAGTTAGTTCACTGGGTAAAACAGAATTTTGTTAACAAGAAATTTTATTCTAAAGGCGATGTGGTTGATGAAGTTTCGGTATGGCTCGGAGTTAAAGATAAAGTCCAATTAGAAGTAGCAGATGATGTTTTCGGGCTCTCCGTGCGTTCCGAACAAAAAAATAATGTGGATATAAAAAAGGATATTCCGGCTTCTCTTCCTGCTCCTTTAAAGGCGGGTGACGTGGTAGGGAAAATGATTATTACTGTTGATAGTGAAAAGTATGAAGTAGCTCTTGTTGTCAAAGAGTCAATTGAAAAAGTCGGCTTTTTTAAGCAGATAATTTTATATATTGCTTCCTTCTTTTAAAAAAGATTATATGATGGTTTATAATTATTGAAACCGCTAGTTCTAGTAATATCAATAATCTTGGTAAGAAGAGGACTAAGTTTAAGGTCAAAGCTTGTTTTTAATATCTTCCACTAATTTTATAAATAACATTCCCCGTTCCTCGAAGTTTTTAAATTGATCATAAGATGCGCAAGCGGGAGCGAGTAAGAAGTTTAGCTGCTCAGATCTTTGTATAGAATATCCCATGGCTTTATTGAAGGATTCTTCTAAGTTTTTGCATATTTCATATTCCGGCTTAGAAGTGGGAACAAGAGCTAAAAACTCGGCAAATAAATTTTTGCTCTCTCCGAAAAAATAAGCTTTTTTAACGTTTTTTAAGATGGGTTTTAACTCATCAAAACTCTCTTCTTTGAATTTCCCTCCGGCAAACCAAATAATATTATCAAAAGCAGATAGAGAAGCTAAAGCCGAAGAAATATTAGTTGCTTTACTATCATTGTAAAAATTTATATTTTTATAACTACCAATATATTGCATTCTATGTTCAAGCCCTTTAAAGCTCTCCAAAGCTTTGATAATAATGGAAGTAGGAACTGAAAGTGACTTGCATATTGCATAAGCGATAGCAATATTTTCCTTATTATGAAATCCTTGCAAATGGGGTAAAGAGGGAAGTGGAATGCTAATTTTATCATTTTCTATATCATCATATAAATAATTATTATCGCAAAATATTCCGCCTTCAATTTGTTTGCTATTAGATATAGGAATTAATTTTGAACTATAAGCTTTTTTGAGGTTATGATAAATATTTTGCGAAATATTGCTGTTTATACCAATAATTTTTAGGGAATTAGGGGTTAAGATTTTTTGCTTTACTTGGGCATACTCTTCTACGTTTTTATAGCGGTCTAGATGGTCCGGGGTTATATTGGTAATTACAGATATTTTAGCATTTATTCTGGTTAAAAGTTCAATCTGGAATGAAGAAACCTCAAAAACATAACCTTTTCTATGATATGGTAGGGACATTACAGCTTTACCAATATTACCGCCGACATGGTAATCTAGCCCTGTTTTACGTATAATATGGTCGGTAAGCGCAGTAACAGTACTTTTGCCGTTAGTGCCGGTAATAAAAATAAATTCAGAATTAAGATTCTCTTCTATAAAGAGTTCAATATCAGAAGTAACAGGAATTTTATTTTCTAATGCTATTTGAAAAATCTGATGAGAATGTGGGATTCCTGGGCTTATAACAATTTTATCAAGTGTTTTCCATTTTTCATTAACTATTGAAAGTATATGAGAGCTGTCAAACTCTTTGACAAATTTTTCGATATTTACTTCGGAATCATCATAGCATATAAGTTCTTTAACAACGGTTATTAAGCTACTATATACCGAAGTACCTGTAAGTCCCAGACCAAAAATGCCGATTTTTTTACCGGTTTGCTTTGATAGGGTCATAGATTATTTTTTAGCTTGAGCAATTTTTTCCATAATTTTACCAGAATCTATTTGTTTAAAAAAAGCCATAGATGATTTTGTATAAAACTATTTATAACCTTGCTATTTTGGTTTTTAATTTTTGCCAAAATTCTATTAATTCAGCTGCTTTAATAATAACCACAGAGAGGTGGGAACAAATTAAATCGTGATCATCAGGGTAATCATGAGCTATTTTATTTCTTATTTCATGCAACCCTATCCACCAGTTTTCATCATCTATATAACCTAATTTTTCTAGTTTATTTAGTTTATCGATAAATGCAACAGCTTCTTCTTCAAGGAGATTAAGGATGATAGAAAAAATTTTATAGCCAATAATATCTTGTAATTTACCAAAACGTGTTGTCATCATATCAAGAAAAGCCAATTTATCTGTCGGTAAATTAGCTAAAATAGCAGCGGAAAGTGGTGTTAATTTATTTACTTGTGTTAATGCCTCTTTTAATCTGGCCGTTTGGATATCTGCTATATTTGTATAATAAGGAACGTTGTTTCATAAAAGTTGTATACCTGTATTTCTGGCTTCGTTATATATTGGTAATTGCTGGTTTCGGGGTAAAATATTAATAACAATATCAATTTTTTGATCTCCAATAATTTTTTTTAGATTAGCTATAAACTCTATTTCCTTTTTTGTGACAATAAATAAATCGCTGTAATTTGTCTCTATGTAGAGGTCTATATCGCCACCTTTTTTAGAATCGTCAACTCTTGAACCAAATAACCATATTTTATCTCCTTCCATAAAAGATACAAAAAAGTTATCTTGAATAGCTTTAACTTGAGCCTCAGTTAACCGCATAATAATTTTTTACCTAGCTTAAAAATTAACCTAATATTTTGCTGCTTTTTGTGCTAAGGCAGCGGAGACAAATTTTCCTAGATTGCCGTCTAGAACACCATTTGCGTCAGACGTTTCGTATTCTGTTCTAAGGTCTTTAACCATTTGGTATGGCTGTAATACGTATGATCTGATTTGGTGTCCCCAGCTAATATCAGTTTTTGCTGCGTTTTCCTTATCTATTTCTTCGTTCTGTTTCTTGATTTCTAGGTCATATAACCTCGCCTTAAGCATAGACATGGCTTCAGCTTTATTTCTGTGTTGTGATCTATCATTCTGACACTGCACTACGATATTTGTTGGAATATGGGTTATTCGGACTGCAGAATCGGTAGTGTTAACATGCTGACCGCCTGCGCCCGATGCTCGGTATGTGTCTATTCTTAAATCTTTTTCCTCAATGGTAATATCTATATTATCATCAATTTCTGGATACACCCAGCATGAAGCAAAGCTCGTCATTCTTTTACCGGCAGCATTAAAAGGCGAAATACGGACAAGCCTATGTACACCTGATTCGGTTCTAAACCACCCAAAAGCCATTTCTCCTTTTATTTTTATGCAACAGGATTTAACCCCAGCTTCTTCTCCAGCAATAATATTAATTATTTCTGTCTTAAAACCAAGACGTTCGGCAAAGCGTAAATACATACGCATCATCATCGATGCCCAGTCATGGCTTTCAGTTCCACCTGCTCCGGCGTTGATCTCAAGAAAACAGTTATTAACATCAGCTTGGCCGGAAAACAGACATTCAGTTTCAAATTTTGTAGCTATACTAGCAAGATCGATTAGCTCTTTTTCTACTTGATCTAGCACTGATTCATCGTTTTCTTCTTCTGCTATATGAGCGAGGTCGATATTATCAGTAAGGCCATTATTAATTTTATCAAAAGAATTTATGGTATTTTCTAGAACCCTTTTTTCTTTTAGCAGTAAAGTTGCCTTTTTCTGGTCATTCCAAAGGTCCGGTCTATTTGTCTGTTCTTCAAGAGCAGTTAGTCTTTTTTTTGCCTCTTCAATGTCAAAGAGACCTCCGGAGCAATATTAAAGATTGCTCAATTTTGGTTTTAAGATTTTCTATTTCTGCCCGCATCTTTATTTCTTTTTTATATTTTGTTCCCCTTTACCAGGGATATGTCAGATAATCTTTTTTACCTTGATAATTCTGTAAACTTGATCTCGTGGAATTATAAACGATTTAACAACAAATGGTCAAGGTAATATTAGGCATATTCCCTTAGTTGGTTAACATTTTTTGTGAAATCATCTTTAATCTAGCTCTATAAGTTAATAAATATTAATTTATACCTTT
>CAIKLL010000070.1 GCA_903828265.1 uncultured Rickettsiales bacterium | reverse complement strand
GCAGCCGAGGTAGAACCTAAGTATCATGTAAATCTCATAGGCTTTAACGTACGCTCAGTTAAAAACCAAGGGCTAAGACATTAAGGCCATACTAAGAATCAATTGTAGTGCTTTGGTTCTCAGTAAATCAGAAACGTAGCAAACTATACTTTTAAAATTTTAACAAGCCTGATTAAGAATACTACGGGCTTGTTTCATAATTTTAAAATCATCACCAGCATGATAGGAAGACCTGGTAAGGGGTGAAGCTGACACCATTAAAAACCCTTTTGTCCTTGCTAACCTTTCAAAATACTTAAATTCCTCTAGTGTAACATATCTAGCAATTTCTGCATGTTTTTTCGTTGGTTGCAAATATTGACCTATAGTTAGGAAATCTACATCTGCCGCCCGCAAGTCATCCATAACTTGGGTTATTTCTGCGTTATTTTCTCCAAGGCCAACCATGATACCAGATTTTGTAAATATTGTTGGATCTAGTTTTTTTACTTTATATAACAAGTTTAAAGAATGAAAATATCTAGCTCCCGGTCTAATCCTTTTATATAAAGAGGGAACAGTCTCAATATTGTGATTAAATACATCAGGTTTAGCCTCCACTACTATCTCTATGGCTCCTTCTTTTTTTAAGAAATCAGGAGTTAAAATTTCAATAGTAGTATCTGGCGATGATTTTCGTATCTGTTTTATACAATTAGCAAAATGAGTAGCTCCGCCATCAGGGAGGTCATCCCTGTCAACAGAAGTTATTACCACATGTTCAAGGCCTAATTTTCCTACTGCTTCAGCTAACCTTTCTGGTTCATGAGGATCCAATAAATCAGGGCGGCCGGTAGCTACATTACAAAATGCACAAGCCCTTGTGCAAACTGACCCTAATATCATAACTGTGGCATGCTTTTTTTGCCAACACTCTCCGATATTAGGACAAGCAGCTTCCTGACACACAGTATTTAATTTAAGCTCACTAATTAAGGATTTGGTATTTTCATATTCTTTTGAATTAGGAGCTTTAACTTTAATCCACGCTGGCCTTTTTAGTTCCATGGTTTAATTAGTTTTTTGTTAAATATAAATGATCTGTCCACTTTCAGTAATCTTATTTAGACCGGCCATATCCGTTGCCGTTATAAATGTTTGTAGTTTACTATTTATTACATATTGCGCAAGACAATCTTTTCGCATATCGTCCAGATGGACAAACAGCTCATCCAATAATAAAATAGGAGTGGTTTTTGCTATTGCCTTATTTGCTTCAATCTGGCCTATTAATATTGAGATTAATAAAGCTTTTTGCTCCCCCGTAGAGCAAAATTTTGCCAGCTGATCTTTTTCTTTATGTTTTACAATAAGTTCCTGTTTATTTATTCCTAAATTTGTTCTCTTAGTAATTCTGTCTTTCTGGCGATTTTTGTAGAGGCTTGCCGAATATATTTCTAAAAATTCTTGATCTCCTATCCTTTTATCAAATAATTCATTGATTACAAGCTGAGCTTTAGGAAAAGGGGTATCAACCATATCTATATATTTTTGTATATAATTTATAACCTTTAAACGTAACTTAATGATTTTTAAAGCTATATCAGCAATTTTTGTTTCAAGAATTTTTAACCATGAGTCATTAAAATTCGAATTATTTTGTAGAAGAAGTTTTAAGCGTTCACGAGCTAAATGGTCATATTTATTTATATTACTAGCGTGTTCGTGATAAAAATTATAAACTATCCTATCAAGAAACTTCCTCCGCTCAGAGGCAGAACCTAAAAATATTCCATCCATCTGAGGGGTAAGCCAAATAATATTAGCAAAGGTAGTAAGTTCCGTGTTTCGGATCTTTGATCCGTTGTATTCTATTGTTCTTGAGTTATTGTTAAGGACGTAATTAGATTCTACTAATGCTTTACCAACCTTACTTTTTAAATATATACTACTACTCCAGCTCCCGCTATAATTATAAGCCATCTCTTCATATTTTGCCCCTTTTAACCCTCTACCAGGAGAAAGTAATGAAATCGATTCTAGAATATTGGTTTTACCGCTACCATTTTCTCCCAATATAATGACTATATTGTTATTAAATACTAGGTTTAACTCCTTGAAATTGCGGTAATTGTAGAGATTTAATCTTTCTAGGTAAACTGTCATTCTTACTGAAATTGCTTGAGAAATTCTTTTGCTTCTTCTAAAAGATCAGATGAATTTTTTAAATTTTTAATAAAAACCAGTTTATTATCAGGTTTAATTTTAGCATGCCTTGGGAATTTTTGCACAAAAGACATTACTATATCAGAAACATCAAAATTTTTATTAAATTTAACTACGAAACCGCCGGTTCCACTATCTAGGCTTTCTATTTTAAGAGAATAGCACATATTCTTTATTTCCACTATCTTAAGTAAATTATTAAATTCTTCAGGTAAAAGCCCGAATCTATCTATCATTTCATCTTTAAATGCTTCAATCTCAGAACGATTTTTAAGATTAGCTGTTCTCCTGTATATAGCAAGACGGATCGAACTATCCTCAATATAAGTAGTTGGAATATAAACGGGTATTCCAAGGTTAATAGATGGAGTAAAGTCTAGCTGCTTTTGATTAATATCCTGATTTTTAAGCTCTGCTATAGCTTCATCAAGCATTTCTTGATACAGTTCTGAACCTACTTCCTTAATATGTCCCGATTGTTCATCACCTACCAAGTTTCCAAAACCACGTAAGTCCATATCATGACTTGCAATAGTAAAACCCGCTCCAAGAGAGTCAATATTTTGTAAAATCTCTAGTCGTTGCCAGGAATGCTTTGTCGTAATTTTGTCATTCATTAAGGTAAGATAAGCATACCCTCTTAGCTTACCACGACCAACCCTTCCCCTTAATTGGTAAAGCTGGCTAAGACCAAGCATATCTGATTTGTGAATTATTATTGTATTAGCAGCTGCGATATCAATTCCAGATTCTATTATCGTAGTTGAAAGTAACACATCAAATTTACCATCGCAAAATTCATTCATAATATTATCAATATCCTTAGGCAGCATCTGCCCATGAGCTATTTTAAACTTGAGTTCGGGGACATATTCCATAAGCTTCTTAGTAACCCACTCAATATCCTTTATTCTTGGTACCACGTAAAAGCTTTTTCCTCCTCTAAAACGTTCACGCATTAGAGCATCCCTAATTACTATTCCGTCAAATGGCATTACAGCTGTCCTTACTGGAAGCCGATCTATTGGTGGGGTGGCAATAAGGCTTAAATCTTTAAGCCCTGACATAGACATTTGCAGGGTTCGTGGAATCGGTGTTGCAGAAAGTGACAAAACATGTACTCCCGATTTTAAAGATTTAAGACGTTCTTTTTGGGCTACACCAAAATGCTGTTCTTCGTCAATAATTAAAAGCTTTAAGTTCTTGAATTTTATATCTTTTGATAGAAGAGCATGAGTTCCGACTACAATATTAATTTTGCCGCTTTCTATATCCTTTTTTATTATTTTCACTTGGGTGCTACTAATTAACCTGGATAATTGATTAATATTAATATCAAAGCCGCTAAAACGCTCAGTAAAGCTCATATAATGCTGCCGACATAAAATAGTAGTAGGAGAAATTATTGCCACTTGTGGATGGTCATCTTGATGATCAAAAGCAATCATAAAAGCAGCCCTCATCGCTACTTCGGTTTTTCCAAAACCAACGTCACCGCAAATCAGCCTGTCCATTAACTTGCCACTTTTTAAATCTGCTTCAATATCATTAATTGCAGAAAGCTGGTCTTCTGTTTCGCTATAAATAAAACTATTACAAAAGTTCAAATATAATTCGGGATCAAAATTAACTGGAGATGTTTTATATAGTTCCCTTTCAGCAGTAGTTTTAATAAGGTTTGCTGCTATATCTTTTATTCGATTTCTAAGGCGTGCCTTTCGTTTTTGCCAATTTACTCCGCCAAGCTTATCGAGTTCTGCTTCATCGTTACCATATTTTGTTATTAAATCGATATTTTCGACAGGTAAATAGAGAATATCGTTATTAAAATAAATAATTTTCAAACAATCATGGGGAACGTCACTAACTAATATAGTTTCTACTTTTTCAAATCTTCCGATTCCATGCTCCTTGTGAACTACTAGTTCTCCTTCAGTTATATTATCAAGCTCGGTTAATATATTTTTGAGTTTCCTACGATTTGGCTTGTGACTTTGAGAGGTAAATTTTTCTCCCAGTATATCTTGCTCTGAAATAAATAAGTAACGTTTATTAAAGAAGCCATGAGAAAGAGGTGTAACTGCTATATTTATCAAGTATTTTTTAGCTTCCTGGAGAAATGATACTTCCGAAACTTTATGCTCATGACTTTCAATAATATTTTTAATCCTTTGCTGCGCACTTTTCGAACTACAGCATATTATGATGATTTTATCTTTATAATCGTTGATTAAAGTTGGTAAAATAGATAAATCAAAACGAGGAAGAATAAGAGATTGCGGCCACTGAATATTCTTTAATGTTGTATAAACCTCCTTATCATTTAATAGTTTATTACTAATTTCTGATTCGTCTTCCTTTTCTGAGCTATTTTTGATAAATAAGTTCTCTCCCTGATGTAAAATTTCTTTAACAAAAGTACTTGAAAAAATAAGTTGATCAGGTGAAAGAGCAAAATAAAATGAATCAGGATTAGCCTTATTAGAAAGAAGCCTTGCGTGATAAAAATCTTCATAGGATTTTTCTAATTCAAGAATCGCTTGTATGGATAAGTTATCATAAATTACTACATGGTTACCCAGATAATCCAATAAATTAGCCAATTCATCATAAAACAGCGGCAATAAATGTTCATAACCTTGGAATTTCTTTCCCGAAATTATCGATTCATACATATTATGCTTAACATAATTTACGCCGAAATTTTTTAAGAAATTGACTCTAAACACTTCTATATTGTTAAGGTTTAAAATTGCTTCACTTGCGGAAGATAGCTCAAGCTTATCAACTGGTTTAGTCGAAATTTGACTATTTACATCAAATTCTTTAATTGATTCTACAATTTCCCAACCAAAATTAATTCTGTAGGCTTTGTTATTGGAATGTATTATGTCAATTATCTCGCCCTTAATAGCAAATTCTCCGCTTTCCAGAGCACTTGGCACCCGAATAAAACCATTATTAACTAGAAAAAATGCTAGCTCTTCTATAAGCAATTTATCTCCTTTGCTAATAATAACTGACGAATTGCTAAATACTGATGGCAAGGGTACTTTAATAATTAAGTTTTGGGCATTAGTAACGATAATTTTTGGAGATTTACTTAAACTCAAATTAGTCAAGGCATTTGCCCGGGCTGCAATTATTTCCGGGTTGGGTGAGATACGATCATACGGTAATGTATCTAATGAAGGAAAATACAAGACATTCTCATTATCATCTTTACCTGTCAAAAATTTAAGATGTTTATAAGCTTTTATTGTGGATTCTTCATCAGAAAAAGTCAGTACAATATTTTTTCTGATGTTGTTAAAATACTCGTAGGCAAAAAAACATTTTGCGACGAATGGAAGGTAAATTTTTTGCATTTCTCTAAGGGATAAAATTTAATAACCTAGTAACAACTGGATTAATTTTTTCTACTGGTAAAGGTTTTTTCTTAATGTACCAGTCATAAATATCAGCATCCGGAAGGTTTAATAACTCTGAAAAAACCTTTAACTCTTCATCAGTCATTTTGTCTATATTTTCCCTTGCAAAGCTACCAATTATAAGGTCTGTTTCTTTGCATCCTCTATTACAACTTCGATAAAGTAATTTTTTAATTGTCTGTTCTCTTTTTAGAAAAACCATCGATAATATCTTGCAAAAAAAATTATTGGTAATATTATTTACTCACTATGAAAAAAACATCAAGTCTATTTTATAGATACACATAATTTATTGATATCAGGTTAAGTTTTTAATTCTAATTTTGGGTTTAAATACCCAAGTTAGTTAACCACTTCTTAAGCCTTATTTAACTATATGAAACAATTAGAGCCACTTGAAATAATATCAAAGCATAATAACCCACATAACGAGAATTCTCATAATTTATGGGATGAAATTAGCAGCGATCTTATAAGCCATTATGGTCCTGCTCTTTATAAAAATTGGTTTAGCAAAATTACTTTTTATGAAGTAACGAAAAACAATAAATTATTGCTAGCAGCTCCTAGTAATTTTGTTAGGGACTGGATTAAATCTAACTATTTTGAAACCATAACAAAATTAATTACTCATTATAATACCGAAATAAAATCGGTTGATATTATTACCAAAGAAGTCGGTGGCTTTTCTGCTATAGAGTCCGAGGATCTACCAGAAGCGGGAAAAAATGAATTTAAAAATCCTCTAAATTTAGAAACAGAAGATAATACCCTAGCCTTTCTAGATCAAAGATTTACCTTTGAAAATTTTGTAATCGGTCCCCCAAATGAACTTGCTTATGCCGCAGCACTAGCAGTAGCTGAATCTAAAACAGCAGTTGCCAAATCCAATCCGTTGTTTTTATATGGAGGCGTAGGGCTGGGTAAAACCCATTTAATGCATGCTATTGCTTGGCATTCTAAAAAATAAATCCCACGAGAAAAGTTTTATATTTATCTGCTGAAAAGTTTATGTACCGCTTTATAAAAGCTCTCCGTAACAAGGACATAATGGCTTTTAAAGAGGAATTTAGGTCAGTCGATGTGCTGATGATTGATGATATCCAATTTATTTGTGGTAAAGATAGTACACAAGAGGAATTCTTTCATACCTTTAATGCTATAATTGATAATAATAAACAAATGGTTATTTCTTGTGATAGATCACCGTCTGATCTTGATAATATAGAAGATAGGATAAAATCCCGATTAGGATGGGGACTTGTTGCTGATGTCCACAGTACTACCTATGAGTTACGAGTAGGAATATTAGAGTCAAAGCTGGAACAAATGAACATTAGTATTTCTCAAAATGTTATAAACTTTTTAGCTGAAAAAATTACTTCCAACGTTAGAGAACTAGAAGGAGCTTTAAATAAAGTAATAGCCCACTCTACTCTCATCGGGAGAGAAGTAACTCTTGAAAGTACACAAGATATCCTACGAGACCTGCTACGCTCCAATGAACGAATAATTACTATCGAAGATATACAAAAAAAAGTAGCTAACCATTACAATATTAAAATTTCTGAAATGTCATCGGTTAGAAGAGCTAGAACAGTAGTAAGACCAAGGCAAATAGCGATGTATTTATCTAAAATGCTTACCCCAAAAAGTCTAGCCGATATAGGCTCTAAATTTGGTAAAAAAGATCATACCACCGTTATCCATGCAGTAAAAAAAGTAGAAGAGTTAATGTCTAATGATGCCGATGTTCGGGAAGAGGTAAACTTACTAACCCGTATATTACAGAATTAATATTTGATTTTAATTAAAAAAACCTAGTTTCAATTATGTCTAAAAATGTAAATAACAATAGCTTAGAAATAACAGTTCAAACCAAAGAGCTTGCTCATGTGCTTAACTTTGCTACTTCCGTAGTAGAAAAAAGAAATGTTATGTCAGAACTTAGTAACGTAAAGCTGGTTGCCAAAAATGGAATTTTGGAAATTGGCGCCACAGACTTAGATTTATATTTAAATCAAACAATAGGAGCTGAAATAAAAAAAGAGGGAGAATCAACTGTTTCGACTCAAATTTTATCTGAATTAGTAAGAAAAATTCCTGATAAGGAAATAATTTTAAAACAGGAGGCAGGTTCTGAACATCTTCATATCATAGGTAATTCTTATAAATTTGATTTACTTACCTTACCTGCTATTAACTTCCCTCAAATGGAAGACCTAGATGCAGAGGTATCATTAAAAGTTAGTTGTGAAGAATTTGCTCGTATTGTTGAATATACCAGCTTTGCAATGTCGAATGAAGAAACTAGATATAATTTAAACGGTATTTATTTGCATATCAAGAATGGGGAATTTTCAAGTGCAGCTACTGATGCTCATAGATTTTCAATAGCAACTAGTAAAGTCGAGCCAAATATTAACGACTTCGGCGTCATAATCCCTAAAAAAACCGTTGTTGAATTGTTAAAAATTGCCAAAGATGCAAAAAATATTCATTCGGATATATCTGTTACTTTAGGAGCAAACAAGATTAAATTTGCTTGTAATAACTTGGTGTTAATTTCAAAATTAATTGACGGTAATTTTCCTGAATACGAAACTTTTATACCTACTTCCAACGAAAGTAAGTTAATAGTTAATACTAAGCTTCTGGCAAATGCAATAGATAGGGTAGCAACAATTACTGTCGATAAATTCAGAGCAATCAAAATTTCACTAAATGATACTCAACTGACAATTACGGCCACAGGTGAAGCAAAAGGTGCAGCAAATGAAAATATAAAGTTTTCTAATGATAAAGAATCATATTGTAGCTTTTCCGGTAATAACATTACTATTGGATTTAATCCTAAATATATTATGGATGTTCTAACTACACTAAAAGAAGAACAAGTGCATATATATCTTAATGATGCTTCTTCCCCTGCCCTTATCAAGACATTAGAGAATCCAAAAGACAGCTTTGTCGTTATGCCTGTGAAAGTATAAAAATGCATTCATTTAAGGATACAAGATTATTACCTTATGAAGTAAAACTAGTTAGGGATATAATATTAGATATAGAAAAATATCCTGAGTTTCTACCGTGGTGTTCGGAGGCAAAATTATTGTCACAAAGTGAAAAAGAACTTACAGCCCAGTTAACGATTAGCTATAAGTTTTTTAGAGAAACCTATACATCTATTGTTATAATAACAGATACCCCAGAAGAATATACAATAAATGTTGAAGCAATATCTGGCCCATTTAAAAAACTAAAGAACTTTTGGAGCATCAGAAAAATAAATAATCACTGTGAAGTAAAGTTTTCTATTGATTTCGAATTCAAATCGGCGATACTAGACGCTGTTATAGGAACGTTTTTTTCTATGGCTACTAATAAAATGATCAAAGCTTTTGAAACTAGGGCTTACCGCATTTCGAGTACTGGTGTGCTGTAATAGCAAATATTTAGTAAGAAAATATAATAAACTATGTTTTTTTCTACTAGAGCCAGAAAGGTAGTGTTAGAATCAAAATGTTTGATTGATTAACAAAATTATAATTAACAAGGAGAAGTTCATATGAACAAAGGAGATTTCATATCATTTATTGCTGACAAACATGACTGTACAAAAGCAGAAGCAGAGAGAGTAATAGATATGTTTACCAGTTCTGTTATTGGTGCCCTTGGAAAAGGCGAAGAAGTAACTCTAGTTGGTTTCGGTAGCTTTAGCGTAAGCAAAGTAGCAGCAAGATCAGGTCGTAATCCAAGAACTGGTGCAGCAATTCAGATAGCTCAGTATAATCAACCAAAATTTAAAGTTGGTCAAAAACTGAAAGACGCCTGTAACAACAAAAAATAACACCTACTGATTAACCATGTCTGTGATAGAGTGCGATGTCTGTACTATCATTGCACTTAGCCCTAGTGGTTTTGGTATTTGTATTTCAAATAATACTTCAGAAGCTTCTAAAGTAATTGAAATACCTTATACTGCCCCAGAGGAAGTGGTAAAATACAAAGAACATCTTCATAAAAATCACTCATCTTTTGCTGTCTCTGAAATATTAAAAACTTCGAAACACAGAGTATCTCCACCATGTAAGTACTTTACCATTTGTGGGGGGTGTAGTTTGCAGCACCTTGAGGTCAACTACTATAAGCACTTCAAGTTAAGTGCATTACAGCAAATTTTTACAAAATACGATATAAGTTGCAAAATATCTCCGCTAAGGTCCATTGGTACTTCTAAACGTCGAAGAGCTATCTTAGAAGCAGTTAAAAAACAGGAGCAATTATTCTTAGGTTTTAAAAAATTCCATTCGCATCAGATAGTAAATATTGATAGTTGTTTATTACTCCTTCCAGAATTATCAGATTTAATAGATAAACTAAAGCTAGTGCTTAAAAAGGTATTAGTAGATAAAGAAAAATGCAAAATATTTATTACTAAAGCAGATAACGGCTTAGATTTAATTATTGAAACAAAAAAACATGATAACCTTTGTTTATCAATAGCTCCGGTTCTTAAGGATTTTGCAATAAATAATAAAATTATTAGATTTACAATAATTAATAACGGTAAATGGAATCAAGTATATTTAATAGAAAAACCATATATATTATTTGAAAATACAGCGGTAACTATCGATAACCATGGATTCCTACAGGTTAGCAAAGAGTCAGATATTATTCTAGCAGAACTTATCAATCTTATTTTTGGCAAATTAAAAATAGTTAATAATAAAGAATTGCAAATTGCTGATCTATTCTGCGGAAGAGGAACTTTAACTATTCCGGCAAGTAAATTCGGCAAGGTAGATGGATTTGAAACAGAATTATCTGCTGTTAAAGCATTAACAGCAGCAATTAATAGCTCTAAATTAAAAGCCCAGATATATCAGCGTGATTTATTTAAGAAGCCTTTAGAGTGGGATGAATTAAATAAATATGATGTAGTAATTATCAATCCGCCAAGAGCAGGTGCTAAAGAGCAAGCAAAGCTGCTTGCTACTTCTACGGTTCAAACTATCATATATTTATCGTGTAACCCCGAAAGTTTTGCGCAAGATACAACCATTATTACACGTAATAAACGATATGAACTTGAAGAAGTAACTCCAATTGACCAATTTCAATGGAGCTCTCATATAGAATTATTAGGAGTATTTAGGCTAGCTGTATAATTTAAATTAACGCCTATTAAATCCAGAAAGTAGAAGGATTAGGATAAGGTAAATCTTGTAATAAAAAGCGTAATGCAAACATACTTCTTATTATTAGCCACACAAACACGGCAATATATAAGACGAATCCCATAAGAATCAGATTTTTTAATAGTGATAGCACTACCCAAAATATGTAAATATAAAAGTTTTTTAGTGCGAATAAGTAATGGCTTTGCCATAATTTATTATGACTTGACTTGTTACCGTAAGCAAAAGCCCCTCCTAAAAAAGGAATAATCGGATTCATCAATCCGACTAAATATAATACATATATTAAGATTATATTGTGTTTTCCTGGCTGCAAGTATGTGTTAATTTTATTACGCATTATTAACCAAGCTCCTCAAATTTATTATCCCCATGGCTACTTGCTAAATTTTTCAATACTGCACCAAGTATACTACCGCTTTTAATATACTCTATTTCATTCTCAGTATAAACCTGCACTATAACATCCAATACCTCATTTTTACCATTTTTACGCTTTATTAAGCACCTCAAAGGTTGGTAAGGCTCCATATCTCTATTTATACCCAAAATACTAACCTCTTCATCACCTTTAAGAGATAAATCTGTCCACTTCTGGCCGTTCTTAAAAGAGACTGGTAAAACACCCATACCCACAAGATTTGATCTATGAATTCTTTCAAAACTTTCAGCTATAACAGCTTTTACTCCAAGTAAACTTGTACCTTTTGCGGCCCAATCCCTTGAGGAACCGGTACCATATTCTTTACCAGCGAAAATTACTAATGGTATAGATTGTTTCTTATATTCCATGGCTGCATCATAAATACTCATTTGCTGACCATTTAGATGGTTAACAGTTATTCCTCCTTCTATCCCTGGACATAGATGGTTCTTAATACGAATATTGGCAAAAGTTCCTCTCATCATTATTTCATGATTGCCCCTTCGTGCTCCATAAGAATTGAATTCAGCTTGAGATACTCCTCTATCCATCAAAAATTTTGCCGCAGGACTGCTTTTGCTTATTGACCCTGCCGGAGAAATATGGTCTGTAGTAATTGAATCACCAAACAAAGCAAGTATTCTAGCATTGTTAATATCGCTTAATTCCTGGATCGGTTTATTAATATTTTCAAAATATGGAGGATTATTAATATAAGTACTACTATTATTCCAGTTATAAGTATCAGTTTCTTTAACCACTATACTTTGCCAATTTTTATCACCTGCAAATACATTTTTGTACTTTTCTTTAAACATATCTTTTGTAACACATGACTCAATATATGATTTGATTTCAGCATTCGTCGGACAAATATCTTGTAAATATACTGCTTTACCATTTTTATCTTTTCCGATAGCATCCTTATCGAGATCAATATTTACTGTTCCTGCTATAGCGTAAGCTACAACTAATGGCGGCGAAGCCAAGTAATTGGCTCGAACAAGGGGATGTATCCTGCCTTCAAAATTTCTATTTCCAGATAAAACTGAGGCAACAGCAAGATGATTATCTATTATCAATTTTTCTATTTCAGGTTTTAGTGGACCTGAATTACCTATACAAGTAGTACAACCATAACCAACAAGGTTAAATCCCATAAAATCCAAGTATTTATTCAATCCGCCTTTTTTCAGATATTCAGTAACTACTTGGGAGCCAGGAGCTAGTGAAGTTTTAACCCAAGGCTTAGTTTTTAACCCTAACTTATAAGCCTTTTCAGCAACTAGACCGGCAGCAACCATAACAGAAGGATTAGAGGTATTAGTACAGCTAGTAATAGCAGCAATTACTACATCACCATTTCCTAATTTATAATCTGCATGACTAACATTAAATTTAACATCAGTAGATGCTTCATTACCTGCAAGAGACGGTAAGGTTTCTTTAAAATTACTCTTTACATACCCTAAAGCTACCCTATCTTGAGGCCTTTTAGGACCAGCAAGAGACGGCTCGAGCGTAGTTAAGTTAAGCTCAAGAACATCAGTATAGGTTACCTCATTAGGAGTTCTCCAGAAAAGCTGATCCTTGGCATATTGCTCAACTACTTTAACTCTATGGGAATCCCGGCCGGTTAGTTCTAAATACCGGATTGTTTCGTTATCTATCGGAAAAAATCCACAAGTTGCGCCATATTCAGGTGCCATGTTAGATATGGTGGCTCTATCTGCTAAAGATAGGCTATCAAGACCAGAACCAAAGAATTCTACAAACTTACCAACTACACCTTTCTTCCTTAACATTTGTGTAACCGTTAACACTAAATCTGTAGCTGTAATATTACCTTGCAGAGAACCAATTAGCTTAAATCCTACTACTTCTGGTAATATCATCGGGAGAGGCTGGCCAAGCATTGCCGCTTCAGCTTCAATTCCCCCTACTCCCCAGCCAAGCACTGATAATGCATTAACCATGGTAGTATGACTGTCTGTTCCAACTAACGTATCAGGATATAGCAGCTCTCCTTCCATTTCATTTTTTATCCAAACAGTTTGAGCTAAATATTCTAGGTTCACTTGATGACAAATACCAGTACCTGGTGGAACTACCCTAAAATTACTAAAGCTTTTCTGACCCCACTTTAAAAACTCATATCTTTCTAAATTTCTTTGTACCTCTTTTGTAACGTTTTCGGCAAAAGAATCAGATGAACCGTAGGAATCTACCTGAACGGAATGGTCAATAACTAAATCTACCGGAATTAAAGGGTTGATTTTATAAGGGCTAGCTCCAAGAATTTTTATTGCATCCCTCATAGAAGCAAGGTCTACTATAGCAGGCACTCCAGTAAAGTCTTGCATTAGTACTCGTGCAGGATAAAAATTTATTTCTTGTGAAGAAGTTTTAGCCTGAAGCCATTTTTTAAAGGCAGAAAGCTGTTCTTGATTTCCTCCGTTTCTTAAAACATTTTCAAACAAAACTCTTAGAGAAAAAGGCAATTGTTCAATATCTAAACCAACATCTTTTGAGGCTTCTTTTTCGTCAAAAATCCAATAATTTTTACCATCAAATTTTACAGTTTTTTTGTATTGCCGATTTTGTTCAGTAGACATAAAATAACCTCACCTAACTTTTTACACTGATTTAGAATTATGAGTAGAACCTGCACAATATTCATGGTAATAAAACTATATATTAAGTACAACTAATATTATTAGTTACGTTTAGGGTTTATAAGAAAATTTATTATCGGTAGTGTATAAAAATGCTCTCCCTGCATTCTGTTTCCATAAATACTAGTGAATCTGAGCTTATAAAAAATCTTTCTATAACTTTTCTGCCAAGTGCAATAGTCTATTTCAGAGGGAAAAACGGATGCGGGAAAACTTCCTTGCTACGTGCAATATCCGGAATAAACAAGGTATCTTCAGGGCAAATTACTTTTGGTAAAAATAATACACCAATAGAAGATTTAGCAAAACCTTACTGCGTTTATATCGGGCATAAAACCGGGATTAAACCAGAATTAACCGTAATTGAAAACATAGAGTTTTGGGCCAAAACATATAATTCATCTGAATTAGTTTCTGCAGCAATTTTTTATTTTAAACTTGAAGATTATATACACACTAAATGTTATGCCCTTTCAGCTGGACAGCAACAGAGAGTTGCCTTAGCTAAACTTCTTGCCTGTTCCTCATATGTTTGGTTGCTTGACGAGGTTGAGAACAATCTTGACACACAAAGCAAACAACTTTTAAATAACTTGATTATCTCAAAAGCCAATAACGGTGGAATAATAATAAGTAGCTCACATACCGATTCCTTAATTAAATCCGCCGTGATTATAGATTTGTCTTCTATTTGCTAAACATATTTATTTTATTAAATTGGTAAAGAATTATTTGAAATTATTTAAGACGCCAGTTTAGGATAAACAACAATAGAAAAGGTTAGATATATTGGTTTTGCAGGATAGCAAGTGTTGAGTTATGATGTATTTTTTAACAAAAGATCGATAACTCAACATGAAAAAATGTATCACAACTGTGTATTATTT
>CAIKLL010000069.1 GCA_903828265.1 uncultured Rickettsiales bacterium | reverse complement strand
TCGTTTTCTTGCTGCATCCAGTTTCTTATTTTATAAAATGCATATAAACTCCCAACCAATATAATTACGGGTAATATCCATTTACCCTTACCATTTTTTGTTGGAGGAATATTTTCAACCGCTGGCAGAATTGTTGGTGTTTGCACTACAGGTGGAATAACTTGATTAGTAGGAAGGATTCCGCCACTAGTTAATTTTTGCACTTCAATATTATTTAAATGCGGCGCGTTTTTGTACAAGGCTGCAAAGGCAGGGTCTTTTAATAATTGTTCTAATAACATAATTTATAGTTTAAAGATTTTAATTGATAGAGGTTCATATATCATATAACCAATGTCACCAAGAGCAACACCCAATGCACCATCTTTTAGAAAAGTTCCAGTCTTTAGGGACCAATCAATTTTAAAGGGTGATACGTAATTAAGATCAATTGGAACTTCGTATCCAAATTCATCAGCCAGATTATTAAAGTGCTCTCGCAGCCTTATAATTGGGTCAGCCGTGTTACGGACTTTTTGATAGTTAGCAGCTTCGCGTTCTTTCTTTAAAAGCATAGCATGCTCTTTGCAACAGGTAGTTGCATTCTTGTGGCGATCTTCTGGTATTGGATCGCCACAAGCTGGTAATTGACAGATTTCTTTTTTCATATCACTTTTTTTGTTTATTTTTGAATGATTTGTCATATTAACAATTGATGGTAATTTAGTCAAACTTGGTAATATTTACCAAAGTAAAGCATTTTGATAATAAATTCCAAATAATTTTTATTATTTAATAAATTTTTATGCAACCACTAACTGAATTGTTCAGGTCAACTATTGAAACTTTCCCTAGTATATTGCTTGAACACAGAGTAAAACTTGCTGATATTACTAGTGAGAAGGAGGTTTTGGGGCTAACTGATGAGGAAATCCTAGAAAAAGACTACGTATTCCCTAGGAAGTATGAATTGGAGACACTGAGATACTGGAGAAAGATGGGGCTTCTCCCTTTTTTCGATCAAAGCAAGCATGCTTATATAAGTATCTCTCAAATGATGTGGCTCAGATTCCTATCGGAACTTAAAAACTTAGGTGCTAGCATTGCAATGCTAAAGGAAGCAAACTACTATTTTATAGAAAGAGGTTATAGGGATGAGGTCGCCAGACTTAACCTACTTGAGTTAAAAAAAACGATTATTGGGGAGTTAGAGAAAGATCCAAACAATGCCACCAACATACAGACGTTGAAAAATGTTGAGCATATTCTAAATGATAGATTACTAAAATATTCTATCCAAATTGATTTCAATTATTTTAACCTAAACATAATTGATCATGTAATCAACGGCACCGATGTACAGTTTACTGTGACTGCAGAAAGAATATTGAATAAAGAGTATAATGAGATAGAAAAAAAACAGGCATTTAGAATAATAAGATATAACGAGGACAAGAAGAAAACTGATACAGTTTTAGATAGTGATAAAGTAGATTTTTACGATTTTGTAAATAAGGCATTTAAGAAACCGACTATTGTATTTCCTGCTAAATTTTTTATAGAAGATGTATTCGGGGATTGTAGTATTTCCGAGAAGGCATTCAATATAATGATCCTGACAAAAACAGAAAAACGTCTGTTTGCAGAAATTAGAAACCGAAATGTAAAAGAGGTGAAGTTGTTGCCAGTAAATGACAAAATAGGTAAGTTGCCATACAGCATCTTAGATGAGAATGGGAAGCTTAATACAGAAAGTATTAAGAAAATGAAAGTCCTAATGGGGACGAAAAGTTACGAAAAAGGATTCACTACATTAAGTGATGGAACAAAATTGGAATTTAGTCCTAAGGCATATGCGCCAGAAAATAAAGAAAAATAATATCAAATAGTTAAAAATAGCAGGTGAACTAGACTAGTGTTTGGAAAATAAATGGCTAATTGAAACGTGTTCTGCTAAAGAATAAATAGAGATTAATTTTAATTACTAACGATTTTGCACTATAAAGTATAGATTAATTATAAGTCAGTGTTACTTTTCTTTCAACATAAATTGTAAGTTATTTAGATTAAATGTGATTTGGTAGAATTTACAAAATCACCAAGGTGCAAAATTGATTTTGACAAGTATCTGCCTATTATTTTTAGAGATAATAGCCACTTGAACTAGAATGTTCATGTAACTAGCTATATATAACTGTATTTGCAGAGAGGTTTTGATTTTCTACAGATAGAACGCTATCAAAAAAAACTGAGTATAAAAAGTATAGAGAAATCCATCCATTTAAGAAAACCAGGAAGTTGAAAATTGGATTCTTAGAAGAATCTTGTTGGAATTGATTAGAAAACGTATAACTTTCGATTTGTTGGATAATTTTGTCGAAAATGGAAAGGAATACCCATTCAATTTGAAGTGATTCTGCAGTAATAAAAGGAATCATCCCTTTGGATTATCAAAGAAAAAAAAATATTGCATAATTTAAGTATGGGTGGGGGGAAATTCTTAACTTTGTAGTGCTATTTGCAGTATATATAAACCAAATCCTAAACATGAGTCAATTTCTTCT
>CAIKLL010000068.1 GCA_903828265.1 uncultured Rickettsiales bacterium | reverse complement strand
TTGGTTTGGAGTAAGCGATATATGTTCTCTCTATCGTAGAGAGTAATTCTGTGGTATTTTGTCATTAGCAACACTGGCTTTGTATTTTTGAATGAATTCAAATATACAGTGTTGCGCTAGATTATTAAACTGGCCAATTCATAACCTTTTTTACTGTTACTGTAACTGTTTATATATTTTGCCAAAGCTTCTCTTATAACGCTCGCTCTGGATACATTTTTCTTTTTTGACATCTGATCTAGAATTTTTACTTGTGAATCAGGTATATCAACAATAGTTCTCATAGTAATACCTATTATACTTGTTATCATTATCTGATATAATATAATATGACCTTACTTCTTTCAAGAAAAATCTACTTATTTCACAGACTCATTCCTCGGTCTCTATCTATTTTAATTTCATTCTGTTTTTGCTTTTCTGTTTCTTTCTGTTATTCCTGAGAAGCTTTAAACACCGTAGTAATGTATATGGATAGGATATTAGTTTTTAGTCAAGGCAAAATTGTAGAAGATGGATCACATGAGCAGCTGCTAAGCTTTAAGGGATTATATAGAACTATGTGGAATGCACAAGTGAGTGGATTCTTGCCTGAACATAAGTAAAAACTCATATTAGATTTTAGTCTAATATGAGCTTTTACAATACCAATTTATTTGAGCTTAAATATTAATCATATTGCTTCCCAATTTCCACCTGAACCCTTTTTATATTTTTTTTTCTACAGCGGCCCATGCAACTTTATGGGCCACTTGTTCTTGGGATTCAGATGGATCCCGCCTGTTTTTTGTTGATTTGTATTGTTCCCATGCATGATTAAAAGCAGCTCGATAAATATCCTGCGCATGAGCAGGTAAATGATCTTTTACTTTTTTTGGTAAATCATCGTTAGTTAAATACGGCATTTTATTACCTACATTTATTAATGTTAAGGATGTTTAATACTGGTTCTAACGGATTTTACTCCTTTAACTTCGTTAGCAGCGGCCACAATAGTATCCACATCAGCTGCTCTATTAACACTACCAAATATATGCACTATCTGATTGGTGGTTTCTACGTGTAAGTCATAATCCGGTGCTAGCTTATTATATATATAGAGATGTCTGATTTTACCTTTAACTTTAGCAGTAATGATAGAATCAGTAAAAACAGATTTGCTTTCTTTTACTTTAAGCTCAGTATCTATTACATCTACTACTTTATCAACACTTGAGGCTACCTCTATTGCTTTCTGTGCCTGCAAATGGGTATCTACTTTGCCCTTTAAGTTAACTACACCGCCTTTAGTTGTTACCTCTATATCTTTAGGTATGTCTTTCTCCTGAATTAGCTTTGCTTTTACTTCGGTTGTAATGGCTAAGTCATCTACTCCAGATGCAAAAGTTGTAGTTGCAACGGTTGTTGCCAAAGCTAGTATTATTATATTAATTTTTCTAAATAACATTTTTTCCTCCTAAATTTAATTATTATAGTTAATTCAAGGGTATTCTAAAAATATGGTATAGTTCCTTTTTGCCACCACTCATCCGATTTAAACTGCGCCGGCAGTCTATGATCATCATAACCGTCCAGCTCTAGTTCCTCATAAACAATATGAGTTAATTTGTCAGTTAAATCTTCCGGGAATTCTTTACCGCAACAAGGACAGTAATGAAGGGAATAAGTAATATCGCCATCAATAGTAAGTAAATAAGTTCTTGTTTGGGGTAAGTATACTACGGTAGAACCGGACTCCAGTAGCATTTTAAACTTTAAACAACAGGGATCTTTTTGATTTAGTTCATTTTTCACTAAGGTTTGTATTTGTTGTTTTAAACCTTGGGTCCATAATGTTAATTTTTTTTTCATAATCACTCCATTTTTAAATTAACAGCTGCTACATAAAGTAACAGCACTTGTGCTTGCCAATCTATAACTGAAAGTTACCAGCTCACTGACCGCATTGGCTATACGTTATTTAGCACCACGTATTTTTTACCTGGGTGACATTCTAGATGATTTAGTAGCTGCAAGAATAAGGAAGGTGTAGCTAAGACCTAGAAAATTATTAAATTTCTTCTTGTTTACTATAAAAAACCTTAGATTGTAATCTAATAAAATTAACTGAGTTTTCTGGATAATATTTTCGCACTACTTCCAATGATTGCTCAAAATATTTAATTGATTTAGCTTTAAGAAATTTATATTTTGATGTCTGACCTGAGATTTGTAATTCCTTTTGACTTCTCTCGGCATACATATCGCCAAGTAACTCCAAAGATCGATATTTTTCCGGATGATTAGCCTTCTCTAATATTCCAAGAGCCTTAATAATTACCTCCTTGGCTTTAGGTAAATTTTGCTCTAACATATAAATTCTTCCTAGGTGATTCAATGATTTTCCAACCACTAAATGCTCCTTGCCATAGTGCATTTCATAATTTGCAATAGCCTTATTAACAAATTCTTTAGCACTATCATAATTTCCTTGTTCCCCGTAAACCTCCCCTAGGTTTAATATACTCATATCTATATCAAGATGATTTTCAGGACGAATTTTTTTGTATATATCTATACCTTTTTGTAGAAACTTTTGGGCTATTTTATAATCACCGAGCCTTAAATATAAGATTCCCAGATGAGTTAATGTTCTTGCATGCAATGAACTGTAGTAAGGATAGTGATGGGTTTTATAGGTTTCAAGGCTTTCTTCCAGTAAACTTTTAGCCTTGTTATAATCGCCTTCTTCCCTATATATTACTCCTAAATATAATAACCCCTTCGCAATACCTGCATAGTTAACGGACTGGGTTTTATATACGTTTATACCTTCTTGTAACGCTATTTTAGCCTGCAAGAAGCTACCTTTTGTTCTATAAACATTGCCAAGTGTCATTAAAGCTTTTCCTATATCCGGATTATTTTCAGCTGCTGTTTTATAAAGGCTAATGCTTTGGGTAAGAAATTCTATAGCCTTATCATAATTCCCGAGTTTTCGATAAGCAGAGCCCAGATGCAATAATGCCCAGGCTGACTTAGTAATACCCTTGTGATTGTAAATTTGTAGATTGGGTAAATTAGATTCCAAGATTTCTTTTGCTCTTAGATCATCACCTATATAGTAAGATACGACTCCAAGAGAAGTATCAAGAGAGGTTCTTGTTTCTCCGTCCATAATGTTACGGCCACGGGCTAGAATTGCTTCACAGTTACTTTGCAAAGCTTTAAGTTTTAAAGTTTCTTCAGCCTCGGCTAATTTAGAAATGTAGTTTTCTAAAGGATTAATGATTGATTTTAATAAGTTTTTTTGGCTTTCTAGATTTATTAAACCTGTTAAGTATGCCAGAATAATTGTCTGAGTACTACGATGCATAGAAAATGTAAGGAAATAGTCATGATTATCTATCTCAACGGGTAAGTTAGTAGAAATAAAAGAATGTTTTTTAAGTTCGGCTATAAAACTATTAACTATTATTTCTCCTTTATAAATCAATAGTAATTCTTTAGGGATTTTTTGAGAATTAAGTAAAGAAACAAAAAATAGTAAATCTTTAAAGTCAGGATTGGCAGCTATTATCCGTTTAATCGATAAGGTTATAATACTGTAACGAGTTTTAGAATAATAATTTGTACTTTCTAGAATATTTTCCTCCAAAGCTGTAAACTCAATATTTGGGGAAGCAATTTTTTCTAGATACTTATCGTACGGCATGCCGGTTTCCTTTAAGTAATAAGCAGCTACAGATACATCTAAAGGAAAAGATGGTATTTCTTCCAAAAAGTTTTCCAGAGCTATTTTATCAGCAAAGAGTTCTTTATCTACTTCTCCTCTTTCTACAATTTTTGAAAAGAGATCGTATTTTTCATTTTTTGAGAGTTCTTCTATTTCAATTATATTACTATTTTTTATGTGGTTATTATTTTTAATATTAATATCCTTAGTAGTAATTATTACTCTACCGTTCCCCCAAGCTTTTGCATTACAAGGGAAATAAGGTTGAATTGATTTAAAAGTTTCTACATTATCATAAATAAGGAACCAATTAGGATACTGTTTTAATTTCTGCTCTAATAGCATAATCAGCTGCTTTTCTCGCTGCTCCGAGTCCTTTATCTCTATTATCTTAGTTAACTTTTCCCGGGTTCTACCGGAATCGCATAAAGCATAAAGTAATTGCTCAATTGAAGATATTAGACTTTCTTTAGTTTCCGCATTTATTTCCCATAAAACCGAAGCTGGTTGCCCTGTAACATACTGACGAGCAATGGTTGTTTTACCTGCACCGGCGTTTCCGATAAGTACTACAGTCTCAATTGGGTCATTACCTGTGAAGGCGTTTCCGATTTTTGTAAGTAGTTCAGGGCGTTCTAGCAGAACGGTTCTATGTAAAAGTGAGAAATTGGAGGCTACCTGCGGTTGTATAATTTCTTTTGCCGGGTTTAATGGATACGGCGAGCCCTTGAATAAAAACGAAATAGCAACTAGAGCAGTTATTACACAAATAGATATAAACAATAATATCCATCTCTTCTTACTAAAAAAACCTACATCGGTATTAATTTTCTG
The DNA here is from genome assembly GCA_903828265.1 of uncultured Rickettsiales bacterium. Classification (GTDB taxonomy): domain Bacteria; phylum Pseudomonadota; class Alphaproteobacteria; order Rickettsiales; family Rickettsiaceae; genus Megaera. The sequence continues at coordinate 4,268 of CAIKLL010000068.1, read as the reverse complement.
CGGGTTAACATCCTCTATAGTTATTTGCGTCCCTGCAATACTAGTATTACCTAAATTCAGTATATTATTATATAATCTATTAAATTCTGTTATAGGCTTAGATAAGTCAATATCAGGAGCTAATATCTTTAATATATTAAATATTCCTGTATGGATATCCTCTGCTTTGTGGCAATCAATAAAATTTATTGAAGTAAAGCTTCCCAAATTATCGGCATTAAGGCTTTGCTCTCTACATACAAGGATGAGACTTTTATATTCTTCATACTCCTTAAAATCTGCTTCATTTGCATCAAATAAAATAACCGGTATTTCCGTATCGTTTAATTCATTATTCTGATTAAGAATAACATTAACATTTGCGAATCCCAAGCATTTAATTATATAATCTAGGACGTCGTTTTTTTGATAATGGACAATACACGTTACTTTCTTTTTTTTAAATAACGGTACTACTCCTTTTAATTGTTGCTTGAAAAAGCTAGTAATTAAGAGATCGAGGTAATATTGATTAATTTGTAAAATTTGCTCTGACTTTTCTACAAAATCTTTTACACTCTCTTGGGAATTGCAAGAGAGTTTAAGCATAATATTTTGTATATGCCCTTCAACTGTCCGCGGGGAAATAGATAAGACAGCAGCAATCTTTTTTACTCCGCGTACATTTAGAATACACGAAATGACTTCTATTTCCCTTTGGGTAAAATATACACCGTTGATTAAGTCTATTTTCGGAAAGTACATTTAACCTTTAAAAATCAAATTTTGGAAACTTTTTGTATATATCCGTATTAAACATTTAAGCTGATTAGTTAGCTCTTTTATATTAATTTCCTTATCTTCTGCAAAGGTTGTAAATAGTGTTTTCCGACGTAAAACAGTATAAGCATCGGTATGCTTAACACCTTCTTCGGTGATTTGATAACTGGTACCATTGTTTTCTTCTTTAGAAGATAATTTTTTTATCAATTTGAATTTGATCAATTTTTTTATAGTGTAGGCTATAGTATATTCATCGTAAAAATCGGCGAGTAAATTAATAACGGTAACTGACTTCGGCTTTTTTTGGATCCTGATTATATGAAGGATAACTATCTCATTTATATTCAATTTAACACCACTAGAAATTTTTTCCGCTTCTTCTAAATAAAATTTTAATTTCTGATAAGCATGGATTAGGCAAAGGCCTAATTCTAGGATAGACAACGCTTCTTCATTCTCGCCTAAATGCATCTATTACCCCACAAGTTTTAGCATTTTTTAACCCATATACAACAAATAGGGTACATTTACACTAAACCAATTTCTAGGGTAATTGGATATGCAAAAATTAAATTTATATTATTTGTTGCAATATTACTAGTAATTTACTGGTAAATTACTAGTAATATTTTTAAAACAAAAAAAGGTAAAAATAAAGCTATTGCCATATAGCCTTAGACAAATTTAAATAATTAATTGGATTTCTTGCTAGTTTCTGATTTTTTTACATATCGGTATATAACAAGCGCACCTGTAGTTAACACCAAAGTAAAGGCAGCAACATGTTTATAAGTAGTTAGAGGTTTGTTTTTAATAACTATAAGAATTTTTTCTAGCATATTTTCTACTAAAGATCTAGCTATCGGTAAAAATTGCTGCAGTTTATGACGGCTGTGCTGCTTTATATAATAAGCTATAGTATAAATTATAGCAGAAATAATAAAGCAGCAGGTGGTACTAACGATCAGCCAAAAAATTGTATGATGTGTTAAATAAAAATAAGCAAAATTAGTAATAATAAGTAGGAGTAAGCCAAGACCTGCAGAAATATAGCTTAGGTATATAGCTACAGTTTTTTCTACTTTAGGCTTAAGATAGTAGTCTAATACCTCTGATAATAGAGTTTTTAACATTTTTCTTAACTTTTTCTTTTAAACAGGCAGCAAGCAATAATTCCTAATCCAAAAGCGCAAGTCAACATTTTTAGAGGATTCTTACGGGTAGCGGCATACATTACTGCCATATTGTCTCTCCCTATTTCTATTCCTTTCTCCTTTAAATCTCCTATTGCTGAAGATAAGTTTTCTATTTGCTCGGTTAGAGCAACGGCAGACTGATCTTTCAAGTTTCCTAAACGGTGGACAAGGCTTTGGATATCTTTTTTAATGCCTTCTACATCTTCATTATTATCTTCCCCCAAAAAGCTATTTTCCATTTTTTTTCCTCCTAATATATGTGTTTATTAATTTTAATTACTTTTTTAAGAATAACAGTGAAAGAATATTAAAGTCAACTATAAATGTCATAATAAAAATTAAGTTAACTTTAAATATACTAAGCTATTATTTAAATTGCTATTTCTAAAGGAAAATCAACATTTTTCATATCTTTACCAACCTAAAAGAGACATTATAGAATAAATAAAAATAATGGTAAAAACAATAAAAAACGCATAAGGTACTATAATCTGGTGCTTTGTTACTCGAGCCGGAGCATGAGTTTTGTCTAAATACTTTGCCATATGGCTAATAAAAGATATTTTTGATTGACCTTCCAGAATTATTAGTAATTCATCTGTTCCTTGTAGATAAGTATGAATACGCTTTAAAGTAAGCTCCCAGCTAAAGGAAAGTATAAGCCCAAGAGAAGAGAGTAATAATAATGCATATTTTACATTATACTTCTCCATCAAATTCACGGAAGACGTAAATTTGTCTAAAAACGGCGCAAGTGACACAAGAGCAGTAAATAAAGATGTATAATATTTATTAATCTCATCCCTATTTTTTTCAGTCTCAATTTTAGAATGTAATACTAGCTCATAAAGCTTGCTATTATTTATTTTCTCTTCCATATTGGGCTTTTTTATCATTGTAATTATTATTTATCTTGCTGCGAAATCTTACTTTGTATCCAATCCCTATGCTTCCTTTCATCAGCAAGACCGCTGGCAATTATTTTAGCTATCTCTTTATCTGCAGATTCCCCTATCCTAGCATTTATCCGCTCATAAGCAGTATTGGTATCTTCTTCATTACTTAACATAGCACTTAAAATATTTTGGTCTCCGAAGAGCGAAGCTAATTCCACTTTTCCCTTTACTAAGACCTTTTTCATATTATCAGGACCGCTAGGAGCAGTTTCATTACACCTTGACAGAAATGCACTAAGTTCAGTAATATGACGCTGATGATCTAATTTAAATTCTTCAAATTTTTTGTTATACTCAGGATTTTCAAGATTATTAATAGCTGATTCATATGCCCCAAGAGTATCATAATCTAGCTCTACTAATTCCTTTATTGCCTGAGTAAAACTTTTTTGTGTTCCAACCATTGTAGCCATTTTGAACCTCCTTATTTAATTAATTTTACACCCCAAACCTCAAACCAACACTTACTACATGAGCTTTATAGTGGGTTTTCCCGATTTGATTTTTTCTACTGTCTAATGTTGATTTAGTTTTACCGTAATCATGATAATTATAGGCTAAGTCAAATTTTATACTTTCATTTAAATCAAAACTGCTACCCAGGACAAACCTGTAAGCAAAGTTATTTTTTCCGGTTATTTTTTGCGAACTCCTGGATAAATTATTATTGTTGTTAATAAGAGATAAAGATAAATCATCACTTACCCTTGCAAGTCCAATACCTGCACCTACATACGGATTAAAAATACTCACTTTACTTGCTATTTCATAATATAAATTAAAAAAATAGGCATTTATCAACGGCTTACGCTTTACTATATCACCGTCTTTAGTTTTCTCTAAAACCGGACCTAAATGACGAACCCAGGTAATATCTGACCGGAATTTATCCCCAAAGTTTAGGCCAAGGCCGAGGCCTGCAGAAACTATACTATTAGAAGTAGAATGCAGCTTTTTATTATCAACCGCATTTGGAGAACCCTTTACCGGAAAAAAATGAGCCTGACCACAATCTATACGCAAATAAGGCAGCAATTCTGCGGCGTAAAATTGCTCCTGTGCAAAACTTACAGGCACAGGAAGCCCAAACTGGGTGGCACTAGTACTTGCTAGTAATAATAGTATTATCTTTTTTTTAACCTTATTTTTCATATTTACCTCCTTAAAATTAATAATTCTTACGGTAAATTATTGACTTAATAAATTTAAGTTTTTTAATTTTCTATAAATATACCTATAGTTGTTAGTGTAAATTATTATTTTACTCTGGGTCAAGTAATATAATTTTAAAAAAATTTAAATAAGAAATTATAAAGCAGAAGACGACCCTATACACGCCAGTTTAGGATAAAAG
>CAIKLL010000067.1 GCA_903828265.1 uncultured Rickettsiales bacterium | reverse complement strand
ACAAAATAGTAAAAAACAAAATAGTAAAAAACAAAATAGTAAAAAACAAAATAGCAAAAAACCCACAAAACAAAATAGTAAAAAACAAAATAGTAAAAAATCCACAAAACAAAATAGTAAAAAACAAAATAGTAAAAAACAAAATAGTAAAAAACAAAATAGTAAAAAACCCACAAAACAAAATAGTAAAAAACTTATACAAAAAGGTGGTTTATATAAATGGACAACTCTCGAGCATAATGGTGTATTATTTCCAGCGGACTATTCACCGCATAATAAACCTCTTAAATTTAGAACAGAATATATTGTATTAAAACCAGAACAAGAAGAAGCCGCTATGATGTATGCTAAATATATCGATTCTGATTATATTTTAAACAAAACTTTTAATAGAAATTTTTGGGGTGATTTGAAAAAATTACTTGGCAAAGATTCTAAAATAGAAAATCTTGAAGATTGTGATTTTCGTGAATATAAACAAATATTAGACGAAGAGAAACAAATTAAAAAAAATATTATAGAAGCAAATATTGTTCAGGAAAATGAATCTATTAATTCTAATTCTGAAACACCTGAAGAAAATAATGTAGAATCAGAAATGAGTAGAATAACTTATAATATTGATGCTTCAGAAGAAGAAAAATATAAAACAGCTATAGTAGATGGAAAACCCCAACCAGTTGGAAATTATCGTATGGAACCTCCTGGTATTTTCTTGGGTCGGGGTGATAATCCAAAGATTGGCAAAATAAAACCAAGGGTATATCCAGAAGATGTCACTCTTAATTTAGGTAAAGAAGCAAAAATACCTCAAACCTTAAAGAATCATAAATGGGGGGAAATAGTTCATGATAGACATGCAGAGTGGCTTGCTTCTTGGAAAGATATGATAACTGGTAAAACAAAATATTTATGGTTAGGTGCACATTCACACTTTAAGGCTTCGAGTGATATGGAAAAATTTGATCTAGCGAGAAAATTAAAACGTAAGATAGAATTTATTAGAACAGAAAATAATAAGAATTTACAGAGTGATGATATTAGAACAAGACAAATAGCTACCGCATTCTATTTTATTGATACATTTGCACTGAGGGTTGGAGGCGAAAAGGGCGAAGATACAGCGGACACAGTAGGTGTAACAACTCTACGTAAGGAACATATAGAATTATTAGAAAATAATACAATAGAATTAGATTTTCTTGGTAAAGATTCTGTAAGATATTATAATAAACTGCAAGTAACCGAAGAAGTATATAAAAATATTATAGAATTTTTACAAGATAAACAAAAAGACCAAGAAATATTTGATCTAATAACTTCAAGCGATGTGAATAAATATCTACAAACTTTTATGAAAGACTTGACTGCAAAAACTTTTAGAACTTTTAATGCTAGTTATTTATTTCAGAAAGAATTACGAAAAATTTTAAATAAATATGAAGGGTCTACAGACATAAACTTATTAATTGATGAATATAATAAGGCTAATGCAGCAGTTGCAAAGAAATTAAATCATCAAAAAAATGTCGGTAAGTCGTATAAAGGTCAAGTAGATAAAATGGATGATCAAATAAAGAAAGTAAAATCTAAATTAAGAAAAGCAAAAAAATCATCTGGTGAGACAAAGGCTGACAGAATAAATAAATTAACCGATAAATTAAAAAAATTAAAAGTTAAAAAAGAGTTAAAACAAGAAATGAAGAATATATCACTTGGTACAAGTAAACAAAATTATATAGATCCTCGTATATCAGTTGCATTTAGTAAAAAATTTAATATACCAATTGATAAAGTTTTTAATCAGGCATTACAAAAGAAATTTCAATGGGCTATGGACGTCGACGAAGAATTTAAATTCTAGATAATTTAATAATAAATTTATAAAATCACTATTATCCTATACCGATGCACAGATATCTGATTTTCTACTTGAGACAGAAAGACAAAAAAATCTTAATGCGATTGCCCACAACAATAAAAATGCCGTATACTTTGTGGACCCAAAAAATATGTATCCAATGCAGAGACACATCACAATGGATAAACAACAATAAAAAATTGATTTCGCGAAAATTAAGTTTTAGTAAAAACTTCATTTTTTAGCCTTAACTACTTTTTTATAATATAAAAAATTGATTTCTTTATAAATTATAACTAACTTTGTTATATAATTAACTAAACAAAATTATAATAAATGGATTATACCTTAGATAGATTAGACATACCAAATATATATATTGATAAAGATGATAAATTTATT
>CAIKLL010000066.1 GCA_903828265.1 uncultured Rickettsiales bacterium | reverse complement strand
ATTTATATACTATATATATGATATATCTTTAGCTTAAATTGAAATAATAAGCTCAATTATTTAGTGAATATTACGGATAGAATAATACAAAGATATATAGAGAAACAGTTGATTATATATTATAAACCCTTAAGATTAGAGCTAGCGTTTTTTAGTCAACTCTTTTAAAATAATCGTAGATTTGCCTAGCAATTTTAAAGCGGGAAAAACCACCTCTACCAGGCTTGTTTTCAAAAGTTTCAACCAGCTTTTTTTTCTTTAACATTTGTAACATTCCTTTTATAGTGTTTAAAGGTAATTTTAAAGTTTTATGCACTTCCTCACTATATATACATTCTGTAATTATATAATTATCAAAACTTTCTTCTTTTTTTTCCAATAAGTAAATTAGCAGAGTTTTTTGAGCACCAAATAATGTTCTTTGTAGTTTTTTTAATTCTTCTTCTGAAAAATTAGAACCGGTAAGTATTATATGATTCGATGTACTAGTGGCTTGTTTTGAATCATTTTTCTTAACAGTATCAAGTTGTTGATTATGGTTTGCAAGGCTTGTATCATTTATTACGTTTTCGTAGGCTATTGTGGAAATATCATCCCAAGGGCGATACAATTTTTTTTCGAATTTATTGTTTGTTTTCTTTTTGCTATTTAAATCAGCGATTAGAGGCATATTATCCTTCAAATTTAAGATTATTTAAATTTAACATTTCCCTAGTAAATAAATCTATATCTTCTTTAGCTGTTGAATTTCTAAGTCCTGTAAAAATATTGGTATTTGTATAGATTGAATTAGGAAATTCTTGACAAGACCTTATAAAGGTATTACATACTAACTCTTTAAAAAGCTCATGGTTTAAAATAGTAGTAAGCACTTCAGTCGATAAAGCAGTTCTTGTATCGAATTTATTTAGCACTATTTTAAAGTTTATGTTTTTTTTAAAGCGTTGGCTTAATATATTTATTTCATCAAACGATATTTTTAAACCTGATAAACTAAACTGTTCAGGGGTAACTGGCGCAATTACAATATCTGAAGCAAGAGTTGCAGCGGCTACAGATTGTCCTAAAGCTGGAGGACAGTCAATAAGAACTAAGTCATATTTATTAAACACTTGATGTATCAGATCGAAGTAAACCCGTTCTAAGGGAAATTTGTTTAGCATAAAGAAATTATCTAATACTGCGTTTTCTATTCTACTTGGTAAAATGTCTAATCCTTCTGATATATTAACGATTGATTCTGAGATGCTAGCTTTGTTGTTTATAATGTCTATCATCACAGGTAGATTTTTTGAATCAATATTAAAAGCCTGTGATAGGTTTCCTTGTTGGTCTATATCAATACATAAAACTCTTGCTCCATATAGGTTAGCTCTGATAGCAAATGAATGAGTTATTGAAGTTTTACCAGTTCCACCTTTAACAATTTGAAATGAAATGATTTTTTTTTCAAAATTAATTTTAAAAAGTTCTCTGGCAGTTTGGTAGCCAAAATAAACCCTATTTTGATTTTTAAATGATTTTAAGTTCTTAGTTTTTAATTGCTTATGTATATATTGTAAGCTAACACCAAGTAAACTAGCAGCATCAGAAGCAGTAATTTTGGCATTTAAAGTAGTATTCAT
>CAIKLL010000065.1 GCA_903828265.1 uncultured Rickettsiales bacterium | reverse complement strand
TTTTATATCAGTAACGGAACCATCAGCTAATTTAGTAGTAGTAACAACTTTAGGCGCAATGCTTGGAGCAGGATAATTACCTGTTAAATCTCCAGAAGCATTGCCTGAGGGGGTAGAATAAAGTGCATATGGCACACTTTGCAATTTAGTAATGCCAGCTATTGTATAATTATTTTGACCAGCAGGATCAATTTCAAGTTTAATATGCTTATTACCGGTAGCCCAATCAACGGCGCTAATATTACCTAATACATAAAATGCATCTGGACCACCAATTACGATATTAAATAACCCTACATAGTTTGTCATTACCCGTCTTGATTCTTGATATGCCACTTTACCTGCAAGGGCACTATCAATAATTGAAATTTTAACGGAAATTTCTTGGTAACGGATAGGTTCTCCGCTTGCATTTCTAGCAATACCCTGGTAATTCAAGGTTTGAGGGATTTGAGCCTGAACAGATTCAAATAAAACAATTGTGAATATCAGAAATAGAAACTTTTTCATCCGTTAATTGATTTTTTGAAATTTAAAAACACCTGTTTTTTCGACTTTATAAGAATTAGGTCGAACTAAAACTTTAAAATAATAGTTACCACTAGCCAACCTGCTAATGTTCCATTTTTGAGAAATCGACTTTTCGGTTTTTACGAGCTCTTTTGACCCTAAAATTTTGCCACTCAAATCATACATAGTCACATAGATATAACCGATATCCCCTGATCTGAAATCAAGGTTTACCTCATACTTAGCAGGGACTGGATACACCCTTACCTCTTCTAATTGAAGGCGCTGGGTATTAAGAATAGGTATATGAAACCAATCGGTAGGCTGTAAAACACCACTTGTAACAAATGATTTTGATGTTAGCAGCAGATTTTCTTGTGTATTTCTACCGAAAAAAGATTCAATTATGGTACCCTCCCCAATACTCCAATCCACTATAAAATTTTGAGAAATTTTACTGGTACCCCCTCCTAGATTATAGGTTCCGGGCGTTGGATTACTTCCAATAGTTTGAGCTCTAGCAACATTGGAAATCAATAAAATAATTAAGGGTAAAATTTTAATCATAAGCACTTGAGCATACAAGTTGCTTACATTAAAATATTTTAACAAATATTAGAAGTAAAAGCTAGTATAAAGGAGTAAAAATTTATGTTACCCTGATTATCAGATATTTATAGAATTGATAAAATCTGAAGGTGTCCCACCGTGAAACTTTTTGAATGGCTTATACAGATGATGTCGAGAGTTAAATCCTGCTTCTTTTGCTAAAGCGTCAATAGAATAATGCCTAAATTTTGGTGATTTAACGAGTTCTATGAAATAATCAACCCTAGATTTATTTATAAGATTACTAAAACTCATATTATACTTAAGTACAATTTGATCTTGTAGATTTTCGGTAGCACTTATTCCATTTAAATTACAAAAATGTTCTAATGTGGCGGCTTCATTTAAATAATACTGATTCAGAAAAAAAGGGGTGTAAAAATTGGCATCAGTTAAAGCAAAAGCACTGTCTCTGTTGAAATTAGCAAGTAATGATAGTTTTGAGCTTTGGCTATTAAAAAAACGGGGCCTATACAGTATCATAATTAAAATGAAATAGCCCATAAATATAAGCATT
>CAIKLL010000064.1 GCA_903828265.1 uncultured Rickettsiales bacterium | reverse complement strand
TTCATTTTCATTATCTATACCACTCTTTTTATTATGTAAAAAAAATAGCATATAAATTTAATCTCTTCTAGACCGGCTTTCCAAGACGCTTACAAAAGATTGATATATCAGAAACAATAGATAATGCTAAAAAGCTTATTGCTGAAGAAAAAAATATTTCTCCAGCGTTGAAAGCAATGTTTGAAATGTTGTTGTTGCTCGTTAGTATCCTTGCAGGAAGATTATCGCTTGATAGTAGTAATAGTAGCAAGCCGCCATCATCGGATCCTAATCGTAAAAAACTGGAGAAAAAAACCTCCGATAAAAAGCAAGGTGGACAGCTTGGTAGAGTTGGTAAGAATCTTGAGCCAGTTGAAAAGCCTGATGAAGTAGTAGAAATAGCAGTAGATCGATCTAAACTAAAAGATGGAGAATATCAAGAAGTTGGGCATGAAGCTCGACAAGTTTTTGATATTAGAATATCTCGTTATGTTATTGAATATCGCGCGCAAAAGCTTCGTGGATCAGATGGTAAAATTCATACTGCCGATTTCCCTGAAGGTATTAACAACCAAGCGCAATATGGTAATAGCATTAAAGCTCACTCAGTCTATATGTCCCAATTTCAACTGATTCCTTACGATCGTATCAATGATCATTTTGCAGAGCAAATCAAAGTTCCAGTTAGTGTTGGTAGTATTTTTAATTTTAACAAAGAAGCTTACCTGCGACTTGAGGATTTTGAAAAACTCGCTAAACAGAAATTGAGTAGTTCTGCGCTTACCCACGCAGATGAGACTGGAATAAATGTAGGTGGCAAGCGGATATGGTTACATAGCGCATCGAATGATTTATGGGCTCATTTATATCCGCATAATAATCGTGGCAACGAAGCGATGGATGAAATTGGTATTTTACCTGCATTTAAAGGTATTCTGTGTCATGATCATTGGAAAGCTTATTATGCTTATCAGAATTGTAAACACTCATTATGCAATGCTCATCACTTAAGAGAGTTACAAGCAGCTATTGATATTGACAAATGTGATTGGGCAAAACAAATGCAGGATTTGCTTTGCGAGATTAATGATAGAGTAAATGAGGCAGATGGAGCGCTTGATAAAACTAGAGCTGATGAATATCGATTAAAATATCGAGCTATATTGGCAGCAGGAGATCAAGAAACTCCACCTCCAGAGCCTCAAAAAAATAAAAGTGGTAGCGAGAAGAAACGAGCCAAAAGATCAAAAAGCAGAAATTTGCTTGAACGTTTGCGTAATTTTGAGGATGACGTATTGCGCTTTATGGAGGATAAACTCGTGCCTTTTACCAATAATCAAGGTGAGAATGATTTGCGTATGACCAAGGTGCAGCAAAAAATTTCAGGCTGCTTCAGATCAATGGATGGTGCAAAAATCTTCTGCAGAATCCGTAGCTATATACTCACCTGCCAAAAACATAGCTTTAGCATTACGGATGCGTTCAAGCTGCTATTTGAGGGAAAATTACCACAGTTCTGTGATGGCGGTGAATAGATACAATTTTTGTAGTATTTTTTTATCATTTTGTTAGACTAAAACTATACAAAATAAGGCTTTAGAGGTGTTTTTATGGGATTATTTGATAGCAGCATTGATAGAAGACTAAACCACAATAATCAATTGATAAAATTATCGTTACTAATTGACTGGAATCCAATAAAAACAATACTGGAGAAAGTTCATAAGCGCGATGAGTTATTACGTAGCGGTGGTTTCAGCTACAACAAGCTCAAGATGTTTAAGGCAGTTTTATTAGGTCAATGGCATTCACTAAGTGATGCAAAATTAGAGGAAGCTCTTAATGTTCGTCTTGATTTCATGAGATTTTGTGGTTTTGAGCTTGATGATCAAATTCCTGACTATAGCAGTTTGAATAGATTTAGAAATAAATTAATCCAAAGAAAACTGGAAGAGAAATTGTTAGCTGAAGTTAATCATCAATTGGAAAAGCATCAATTAAAGGTGAATAAAGCTGAGGCTGCAATTATTGATGCGACGGTTATTGAGTCTGGAGCCAGACCAAGACGTGTTTTAGAAGTCAGCGAAGATAGAAGCGAATCGTTATCATTACCGTCTGATGTAATTCAATCAGAAGAAGCTTCAGCCTCTACAAATTATGAAATAGTAGAATCCTGTGATAAAGATGCCAAATGGCTTAAAAAAGGCAGGCGAAGCTATTATGGTTATAAAGCCTTTCTTAGTGTTGATAGTGGAGATGGTTATATTAATGATATTCATGTAACTCCAGCGAATGTATCTGAAATGAATGAATTTGATGAGATTACCAAGAATGTTAATGCCAAAAGAGTTTTATCGGATAAAGGTTATGCTAGCGTAAAAAATAGAGACAGCTTGAGAGCACGCGGAATTAAAAATGGAGTTATGTATAAAGCTGCTCCTAAAAAAGAATTAAAGCCTAGAGAAAAAATATTTAATCGCTTAGTTTCAAAAAGTAGATACGTGGTTGAAAGAACAATAGGTACATTAAAAAATCACTTTGGTTGCGGTCGTGCTAAATATCTTGGTTTAGCAAAAGTTAAAGCTCAGCTATTTTTTAAGGCTATTTGCCATAACTTACTAAAAGCAGCGAATAAAATCGAGCTGATAAAGTCCAATTTAATGCAAATTGAATGCGAAATGACCTAAAATGAGACAAAAATACGGTAAATTAATGATAAAAATAGGATAATTTTAGAAAAATAACTATAAAATCGCAAAAAATTGAAAAATTTCTTGGGAAATTATTTTTAAAAAATAGATTTTTGTAGTAGAGAAAAAAATTAGACCTCATGCAACGGTCTTAAAGTACTAAAATTAAACTTTAAGTCAAAGACCTCAACTTTTAAATAAAGTATATCTTGCATGACCTTTGGTTATAAATAGGGCCTAGATCGCACGTTTTGCTCTGGAGAATAGCCTATGTCCCCACTGACAGAACGCCTCCTGGATGATCTGGGCTCCCTCCCAGTCGAGAGCCTGCCCCCCTCCCTTCAGCCCGCCGCACGCACCTGGCGGGCGGCCGGCTGTCCGGACTG
>CAIKLL010000063.1 GCA_903828265.1 uncultured Rickettsiales bacterium | reverse complement strand
ACGCCAGATACCTATGAACATTGGGATGCAGTAGGTTATACATGGTCCGATCCTTACAGAGGGGATAGAATTAATAAAGTATTATCGGAGAAAAATAATATTAGCATGGAGGAAATGGGCAAATTACAAACCGATTATTTTTCTATTCCCGCAAGTACTATTATACCCCTACTTGAAAAAATAAAATTTGAAGACTCTTTTACTAATGCAGCGAAACAATATTTAATGGACTGGAATTTTGTATTAGATAAAAATAGTATTGCTGCAGGTATTTATGTGAGTGTAGAAAAACAATTAGCTATTAATGCACAAAAATATTTTGTTCCTGATGTAATTAAACCATGGGTTAATTTACAATTAAAAAAAGTAATAGAACGTTTAGAAAATCCTGTAAATTATTTTGGAACGGATGAAGTAGTTGCAAAAAATAATAGAGACGCATTTATAAAAAAAGCTTTTGAGGGAGCCATTCAAAGTTTAAAAAATAAATTAGGGTATGATATAACTGCTTGGAACTATGGTCAAGAGAAGTACAAGCATATTTATTTCGAACATCCCCTAGCCAATTTGGTAAGTCCTGCTTTAAAAGCCAAATTAAACATAGGACCTCTTCCTAGAGGGGGTAATGGTCAAACGCCGGGTTCTACAGGGGGTGCTGATAATCAAGTAAGTGGGGCTAGTTTTCGAATTTTGATGGATACCCGCGACTGGGATAAAACATTGATAATCAATACTCCAGGGCAATCCGGTGATAGTAATAGCCCCTTTTACCGAAACCTGTTTTCTACCTGGGCCAATGACAGCTATTTTCCTTCCTATTATTCAAGGGCATTAATAGAAAAAACGGCGGTAGAAAAATGGGTGGCTAAGCCCTGATCCAAGCCTTTTAAAAAAATAAGGTTAAATTACTATTTACTTAAAAGCATTTATTGCTTAAAAATTATTCCCTATGAAAAAAATATTTTTCTTGTTGAGTCTGTTTGCCTTATCTAATGCAGTACGATCTCAAAATATAGCCGACTATCTCGCCCCGGCTTTTCCTACCGACCTAGTAGCTAATCATAAGGGTGACGCAGTCGCCTGGGTGTTTAATGACAAAGGCAGTAGAAATATTTATTATGGCAATCCTGCTACTAATAATTTTAAAGCCATTACCGAATATAAAGGGGATAATGGTGTTGAGATAGGAAGCATTGTATTTGCACCCAATGACGATAAAATATTTTTTGTAAGGGGTAATGGCACTAATTCAAAAGGAGAGCCTGCGAATCCTGCACAATTACAATATACTACAGAGCAAAATATTTATAGTTTGGATATTGCCTCTGGTACTATTAAAAAATTAGCCAAGGGGACTGGACCAGTAATAAGTCCCGATGGGAAATTATTAGTTTATACCCAAGGGGGTAAGGCTTGGAAAATTAATTTAACAGAAGAAACAGCCAATGTACAACCTTTATTTTTTAGTAGAGGAGGTATAAGTAGTTTAGCATTTAATACAAGTGGTCAACAAATTTTATTTGTTTCTAATAGAGAAGAGCATTCTTTTATTGGCGTTTACGATTTTGTAAGTAATCAAGTTTCATTTATAGACCCATCTACCTATAATGACTCAGATCCCGTATGGAATAAGGAAGGAACGCATATTGCTTTTATAAGAAATGCCAACATAAAATATGAAATTGGATTCACGCCAAGGCCTACTGCTGAACAACCTTGGGAGATACGACTAGCCGAAGTAGCTACTAATAAAGCTTCTACTTTATTTAAAGCCGATCTAGGTCAGGGCTCAAGATTGGTAGGAGATTTACCTGCAGTAGCGACTCAATTAATTTGGACTCATGATAATTATGTTGTTTTTCCTTGGGAAAAAACAGGATGGATGCATTTGTATAGTATTGAACCCAATACAAAAAAAATAAATCATTTAACACCAGGTATAGGAGAAGTTGAATCAATGCATTTGGGTAAGGATGGTAAAACTATTTATTATGTGACTAATATTAGTGATAGTAATAGAAGACATATT
>CAIKLL010000062.1 GCA_903828265.1 uncultured Rickettsiales bacterium | reverse complement strand
TTTATATCTAAGATCAGAACTTTCTTTCAATTAGTGTCTACTAGTGATTGTATATATAGTTATATCTAACACTTATTTAATAAAAATAAAATGTTTCTGTGAAAATAATTTTATAGTATAAATAATCATTGTATTTCACTAAATACTATTTACCTTATCCTGATAATATTAAAAATAACTATCCTTATGAATGAAATTGATAAGAAAAGAGTATTAATAGTAGATGACAATCCTTATATATTAAAGATATTAGCAACGATGCTGAAATTAGAGAATTTAGAAATTACCACTGCTAAAAATGGAGAAGATGCTTTACATCTAATAATTAACGAAACCGAAGGAAAGTTTGATATAATAGTAACGGATTATCAGATGCCTATAATAAATGGACAAGAATTAGCAGATACACTAAGGTCATATGATGAGTACTGCCATACACCAATAATTTTAGTGACGCAAGCAACTCATATAAGATATGAAAATGACGATAAATATAAAGTATTCAATAAAATTTTATACAAGCCTATAACTGATAAATTTATAGCAGAAATTAAAAATTCACTTTTAGGAAGAAGTAAAGGTAAGTAGGTGCAATAATCAGTTTACTAATTTTATAATATCATATACATGCAAACATATTTAAACAATCTTACTGTACTTGATATAGCAATAGTTGCAGCGCATTTATTAATTTGTATATGTATAGGATTTTATCATTTAAAAACTATAAAAACAGATAAGGACTTCTGTACATTGAGAAAAAATAAAAATTTACCTTCAATTTTAGTATGTACAATTTTTGCAACCGCAATAGGTGGTGGTACTATTGTAGGTTATATTGATGAAATTTATAAAAACCCAATAGTTTTGATTTATGTATTAATGCAACCTTTCCTTTGGATTATTACAGGTAAAATAGTAACGTCAGGAATTTATAAATTTCAAAATTGTACAACACTCACCCAAATAATGTACAACCTTTTCGGAAGATATGGTAAGATCATAGCTTTTTGGACAGTACTAATAGATTGTATAGGAGCTACTACAATACAAATTTTAGCATTTGGGGCTATATGCAATTATTTTTTTAAGATAGATTTATGGCATGGTATTATTATAGGGATAGCAGTGATTAATATCTATTCTATTTTAGGTGGGTTACGAGGTATCATAGCTATAGACGTATTCCAATTTTTAATTTTTTTCTTAGTCATACCAGCTTCTTATGTTGTAACAATTAAAAATGCAAGTTTTACTGGGAATTTTATAAATTCTATTTCACTATCAAATTACGATGTAGAATTCAATTTACCTATAGCTATAGGACTTTTAATAGCATCATTAATACCTGAATTAAGTGCTCCTTTTATGCAAAGATATTTACTATTAGCTAGTAATGTAAAAGTTCTTAAATCAGTTTTTAAAAAGTTATTTATGATAACTATACCATTTATGCTTTCTATTTGCCTAATAGCATATTTAGTTATCATTAAATCAATAAATGAACCTTTTTCTTCTAATATTATTTTTCATTATATTGAATGGTTACCTTTGGGTATTAAGGGTTTGATGATATCAGGACTTTTTGCTATTCTAATGTCAACAGCAGATTCTCATATGAATGCTACTAGTACCATTATTACAAATGATTTTATAAAACATTACTTTCCAACATTAGGAAGTAAAGGGCTATTAGTTGTTATGAAGGTTATTATATTGGTGCTATCACTCTCCCCATTTATTCTTATAATTTATAAAGAGCACTTATTTCAGTTAATGTTAGTATTAAGAAGTTTTGGTACTAATATGCTAATTATACCATTAGCAGCTTCTTTATTAGGGTTTAAAATTAATAAAAAACAGTTTATATCTAGTTGTTTTTTCAGTACGCTGTTTACAACTCTAACTGTTTTATTATTTAATCAATATCCTTTATTATTAACTTTTATAGGTATTTTAGGAAGTTTTACAGGATTAATTTGGAATAAAAATTTATATAAAATTTTTGTTGAAAGAGTAAATGGATTATATCATTTACTTTATAATATTATTATAAGCCTGTTCTTTAAGATTAAGAAATTTAAATGTATATACCTTACAAGCAAAATTAATAAAGATATTGAAACTAAATCAACAATGTTAAATAACTTTAGTTTATTTATTTTTTCTTATTATTTTATTTTTTCTTTATATCTTGATAATACTAAAAATCTTTTACCTTATTTAATAATAATAGGATATGGATTGGTTCTTATATTCATGGTAAGAGATATACTATTCCCAGAAAAGTTGGTGAAAAAGTATTATAACATGTGTTATTATATATGCGTCATCTTTTGCCTACCATTAGTATCAAGTTATTTGCTGTTCTATTACACATCTCATAGTAATGACAGTCATATTTGGGTTATTAACTCATTATTAACTACTTTTTTATTATATCAATTTCTTAATTCCATCACATTTCTAATAAGTATGACTATAGGATTTATATTAGGGTGTATCTTATATATGGTAGAAGCAAGTACAATTAATATAGGTTATTCTTTTCATTTAGTTTTTTATATTTATCTATCATTAATTTTTGTATCACAAATTATTATGAGGGAAAAAGAGAAAAAATCTGTTCAAAAAGATAAACTTCAAAAGGAAAAGTTAAGTATGATGCAAGTGTTTGGTGAGATGATAGCGCATGAAATAAAAACACCTATATCTATCACAAGTATGCAATCTTACCTATTTAAAGATGTTCTTGATAATATGGAAAAAGATACAGCAAATGCAGAAATACATTATACAAAAGAAGATTTTATAATGAAAAGAGAGAATTATGAGGTGCTTAAGGATGCAACTAATATGCTAATAGATATAAGTCAACATGGATTAAATACAGTTGATAACCTTTTAACATCGTTAAGGGGTTCAGTACAAAATGAAGAAAAGGGAGTTATATTAATTAGAGATGTAATACAAGCGGCAATTAAAGAATATACATTATATATTCCTGAGCTCAAAAACATAAAATTGTACATAATAGACAACTTTAAGGTTGAATGTTCTTTTAATAGCTTAAAATATGTAGTAATAAACCTTATAAAGAATTCTTGTGCACATAGTGGATATAATATAAAAATAGAGGTGAGAGCAGAAAATAATGAATTGTATTTTAAAGATTATGGTAGAGGAATAAAAGAGGAAATTATAGGGAAGATATTTGATAAGTTTTTTACCCAAAGCAAAAGTGGTATAGGTATTGGTCTTTCTTTCTGTAAAGTAATCATGGAGGATATTGGCGGATCAATCAAATGTGAGTCAATAGAGGGAAAATATACTACTTTTATACTAAAATTTCCTAAAAAAGATTAAAAAAACCTTGACACTATATATAGGTGGGTGATAATTAGAGCTAAAGTTGCTTTTGACGTTAGCAACATAAACAAATATAAAGGGGTTATTATGATCAAAATCAAAAATAAATTATTTGCAGTTGTTGTTGTAGCTGTTTTAGTTTTAGCTTCGAGTTCTGCATTTGCTAATACTGGTTGGTAACCGACGGTAGAGGTGGGGGAGATATAGATTTTTGTAGGGAGAGTCTCTCAGCGCAGCTATCTTAACACCAATGGCATTCGGTTAATACTCATACACTATGACATCTACGATTAAATACCCACCTATTAAAGGGTCGATAAAAGATTCTCCTGTTTGGCCTGGTCCTTCGCTTTTTTCTATTATTTTTTTTGCTTCAAAACTTACATTTTTAAATAATGGCTCCGATATTTTATTTATTTTTATATCAGAATTTATCC
>CAIKLL010000061.1 GCA_903828265.1 uncultured Rickettsiales bacterium | reverse complement strand
AGTTTTCACAGTATTTGTTAAATGAATGTAGAAATTATATTGTTTTTGACTCAACACAAAAAAAATAGACTGATGGGATCATCCCTGTTTTCCTTTTTACAGCAGCAATGAAAGAAGTACGAGAATTGAAACCAGCAGACTTGGCAATTGCATTAAGTGTAAAATTGGCAGCCTCAGGTGAGGTTTTTAGCTTATTATTGATATATTCTATCCTGAAATCATTTATGAATTCATTGAAGTTTTTTACATATTCCTGGTTGATGAAACTGGATAAAATGTAAACTGGCAGACCTAATTCGTTGGATAGGTCTTTTATTTTATAACCAATCTTGGTAAATGGACTATTTTGTTTCAGATGCATTTCAATTAAGGATTTATATGCCAGTCGCTGCTCTTGACTGAAAACCAAACCATCTTTATCTATCAATGTTGTTTGGCTGCCTCTAATTTGATTTTCATTGACGACACCATCAAATTTTATTTTTTCCCAACCTACTAATCCAAATAAAATCCTGGGTTTTACTACAAGATAGATGCAAATGAAAACAATCACACCACCAATAGAAAATGTAGCTGGGATGAAAGTATTATAGGATGTAGCCAATTGAAAAACAGCAAGTAAAGAAATGACAAAATATGATAAAAAGATCACTAACGAATAGGAAAACAACCACCTATACACATGTTGATTGTGAATGTATAAATCATCATTTACCTTAAGCTGCTTTCTATATTTAAAAATGGCAAAAAATTGAGCGATAACAAAAATAATTCCATATGACAAGCGTAATTTAACTCCCAGGGTAATAGGCAATAAACCATCTATCTCCTTGGTCACCAATTGCGGGTCTTTCAGCATGAGTGAAATGAATTTTACCTTTTCCTCGACTGGGAGTTGAAAAAAATCAATAAAATTCATAACATATAAAACAACAGGAGCAAGAAAGAGCAGGTCCCACCATGAAAAACGATACTGTTGTCTTACTGTAGACAAAACATACTTGTATGATAAAACAGGAAGAATTATACTAAAAGGGACGGGGAAGCGCCACAATGCGGGGAATTTCAAAAAAAAGTTGGTGGTCAATAAGGCATAGTTAGCCCCTAAAACTGATAGGCAAAAAATAACACCGGCCAAACATTTAGATGGCAACTTATCGTTTGAAAAAAACAATACAACTGAAAAAAGCAACCCCAATGTTGCCAAAAATGCTAAAATGATATAACTCCAAGCTCCAGCTTCACCCATGATTTATTATAATAAAATGGAATAACAATAATTAATAACTAGTTGGAAAATAAAAATGGTGTGGAAGTAAAATTAAGACTTGTTCTCTACTCAACACCATTTTGAAGATAAATAGTTTGTAGATATTTCTTGACATGATGGTCCGTGTCTTTAGTTAGCTGAAAATTACCTAGAATTAAATCTATGTCGCCATCGTTATCAGCATCAGCGGCATCCATGACAAGCCAATGAGCAAAAGGAAGTCCCAAATCAGAAGCTTTAAAACTTCCATCAGCCTGCTGTTGGAAATATAAAAATGATGTTGGTTTTTTTCCGCTGGAAAAAAATGCAATCATGGCCATGTCCATGTCACCATCCATATCAAAATCTGCAGCCAACGTTTTTGTAGCGCCATAAACAGGATAGAAAAAAACTTCTTTATATATACCCTGCCCTTTATTTTTATAAATATGGACACCATGAAAATATTTATCAAACATTGAATAATCGGCATTATCGCCATT